>DATLQE010000042.1:0-2287 GCA_035535335.1 Lapillicoccus sp.
CGCGGTCCTTGAACGCGAACGCGTCGAAGGCCAGGTCGGTCCCGGGGTTGAAGAGGTCCACCCAGGTCCCCGTCACGCTCTGGGGCGTCTCCAGCTGACCGAGGTACTGCTTGACCGGGTCGTAAGAGCCGGCGGGGATCGCGTAGCGGCGGCCGGCCGCGAGGAGGTAGCGCACGTCCTGGCCCGGTAACGAACCCGCACCGGTCACCTTCACGGTCAGGCCGCTGGCGTCGGCGTATGCGGGTACGGTCGCCGACCCGATGCTCAGTGCCGGCTTCGTGCCGTCGAAGCAGCTGACCCAGCCGCTCTGGAGCAGGGACCCCGCCGGCGGCAGGTCGTCGGGAGCCCCGAGGATGCCCAGCGTCGACCCGTGCGGAGTCGCGGCCATCTTGTCGTCGTCGACGACGAGCACCTCGAAACCCTTGTCAGACGGAAGGATCAGCCGCGCCGACGTGGCGTTGAGCACGGGGTGCAGCGTCCCCTTGATCGTGACGAACCGGGCCGCCGATGTCTTGCCGATCACGACGTACCCGTTGTCCCACCCGTCCGGCAGCGGCTGCGCGAAGAGGCCCGCGATGGCCGCACCGCCGACGAGCAGGCCGCCCAGCGTGACGCCCGCGACGACCGGTCGTGAACGCGAGACGCTCTCGACCTCGCGGCCACCCGGGGCGCCGCTCAGGAACGCCGACACCAGCCGGCGGCGGTTGTACGCGTGCGCCTCGACGAGGTCGCGCTTGCTGGCCACGGGTCAGCTCCGGAACCCGGCGATCAGGCCCAGCGCGAGGACGAGCAGCGGGATGAGGACGAAGAGCGCCAGCCCTTCGCAGAGGTCGAGGACCCGGCCCTTGCGGACCGTCGCCTTGTCGGGCAGCGCCAGGCTGACCAACACCGCCGCCGCGGCGACGCCGACGACCGGCCCGATGACCACGCCCCACGCCGGATGCTGCAGCAGAGCGGTGACGGTGCCTGTCACGATGCCCAGCGCCCCGCCGAGCAGGCCGACGACGACGTCGCGAGCCAGGAGGAACTGGCGAGTGCGCATCATCTGCACCACGCCGGCGGCCCAGACGATCCCCAGCCCCGCCCAGCCGAGCTGGACGACCCACGGAGCGCCGAGAACGACGACCAGCGCCACGCTGAGCGACAGCCCGAGGACGAGGTCGTGGGCCAGGTCGACGCCGCGCTGGACGCGATCGGGGTCGATGGGAGCGGGCTCGGCGAGGATCTCGGACTCGCTCTGCATCGGGGTCACCATGGTGCGCGACGAGCTGAGCGCGAACCACGGGATGAGGCTGCCGAGGATCACCGCCACGACGACGACGATGGCGATGACCTTGTCGGCGTCGAAGGAGGTGGTGAGCAGGATCCCGCCGATCGCCGCCGCGGCCAGGCCGACCACGACGTCGGGCAGGAACGCCCAGGCGTGCTCGCGGAGGAGGGCCATGCTGATGCCACCCACGACGGCCAGCACGACACCGGCCACGACCAGTGGGAGCCGGCGCAGGTCTCCGGGCACCGCACTCACGGCGGCGACGACCGCGTACCCCGCCGCGGCGACGAGCACGACGACCGCCGCCGCAACGTCGACCCGGACGCGCGCGAAGACGGCCCCGGCCAGGAGCAGCAGCAGGCTGGCGACCGCGGCGACGATGGTGACGACCAACCCGCCCTGCCGCTGGAGCAGCAGCGCCGCGGCACCCAGCGCGAGGAGCAGCGCGGACACCCCGAGCGTCGTCGCCCGGGAGTTCTCCGCAGTCCAGCCGGCGCCGAGGCCCTCCACCGAGTCGGCGACCGCCTCGACGACGTCGTCGTAGATCTTCTTCTCCTCGGCCTCGGCGCCGGTGATGAGGGTGAGGACCTGCCCGTCGTGGACGCCCTGCGCGAGGAAGCTCGCATCGAGGTCCAAGGCCTTGCCGTCCGAGCCCACCAATGCATACCCGCCGTAGGCCTCGTATGCGTCGAGCGAGCCGATGAGGCCGGCCACCTCCGGGATGATCTCGGCCAACGGCAGCCGGGAGGGCAGGACGAGGTCCAGCGTGCGGTCCCCTGCGGTGACGGTCACCCGGACGAGGTCGGCCGACTGTGTCTGCGTGCTCATTCGTCCGTCACCTGTACCGATCCCAAGGTCGCCGGCCCGCTGGCGAGCCCCCTGCCGCCGCCCGCTGCGGCGGCCAGGGGGATGCTAGCCGCCTCAGCGGACGACGCCGTCGGTCGTCTCTCCCTCGTCGACCCACTGGTCCTCGGTGACGAGCGACCGGTCGTCGACGCGTTTGAGGTCACGCTCGCG
>DATLQE010000043.1:0-6962 GCA_035535335.1 Lapillicoccus sp.
GTGACCTCGGCCCGGTGCTCGGCCCACAGCGGGCTGCTCTCCGCCGCGCCCGACGCGTACGCCTCGCCGTAGAGGGCGCGGACCTCGTCGAGGTACCACCGGTCGAGCCGGCGCACCGCCTCCAGCGCGTCGCCGTATGCGGCGGCCAGGACGTCGGCGCGGCCCTTGCGGCGTCGGACGGCGTAGACGGCATCCAGGGCATGCTGGAGGCGAAGGGAGTAGAGGAGGGCCAGGTCGCCGACGGCGTCCCGCAGGGCCAGCGCGGCCGCGGCGACATCGGCGTCGCGCTCGAGCACGTCCATCATCCGCCCGAAGAGCCGCAGGTTACGGGACCGGCCGTCCATCACGGAGTCCAGCTCGGCGTCGTCCGACTCGCGCTCCTCCCAACCGGCGGTGATCGTCGCGACCGGGCCATCGACGCCGAGGCCGCGCACGACCGCTCCCGCCGTCGTGAGGAACCGCTGCGGGCCGAGCAGATGTGTCGACGTCATCGGGGACGGCTGATCAGCCCGCGTGGACGCGGACGGTGCGACCGACGTCGTCGAGCATCCCGCGAAGAACGTCGTAGTCGGGGTGCTTCATGCGAACGTACGCGTTGGCCATGTAGCCGGCCTCGACCGGTTGGGTCCCGGTCCCGGGGTCGGGCAGGTATGCGTCGATCACCCACTCGTCGTACCGGTCACGGATCTCGTCGAGCCCGCTGTACCCGTGGATGACACCGTCGCCGGAGGGCCGGAGCGCGACGATGCCGGCGGAGTACTGACGCGACAACGCGCGGTCCGGGCCGCCGTGGACGATGCCGTTGGCCCACTCGCGGTAGACGTCGACGTCGTTGGCCGCCGAGTACAGGTCCCACGCTCCGACGCCGGGCGGCCGGCACCCGATCTCCGAGAACCGCAGGCCCTTGGGGCCGTAGAACCACTCCATGTGGGTCGCTGAGGTTTCAATGCCGAGTGCGGCGATGACCCGGACGCCGAGCTCGCGGACCTCGCCGTAGAAGGAGGACTGGTCGATCCGGTTCGTCGTGACGAACTGCGGCGAGATCCAGCGGTGTCGCATCGCCTCGAGGACGTTCGGGTAGTAGTGCGTGGCCCAGTCGTGGACGACGTGACCGCCGACCGCGATGGTGTCGTAGAAGCCCTCATGGCCCTCGACGAACTCCTCGACGGCGATGGAGTCGGCGTCGCCGAAGGCGATGAGGGCGGCGTCCAGCTGGGCGTCGCTGTCGACCCGAGTGGTGCCCATGGCACCGGCGCCGGCTCGTGGCTTGAGGATGAGCGGGTAGCCGACCTCGCGGGCGAAGGCGCGCGCCTCGTCGGCTGTGTCGACGGCGGCGGACGCCGCGGTCGGCACGCCGGCCTGCCGCAGCGCCTCCTTCATCGACGGCTTGTCGCGGCAGAGCCAGGTCGTGCGGACCGACGTGCCGGGTATGCCCCGCCACTCGCGCACCCGGGCGGCGGCCATCTGGTGCGACTCGATCGTCGACTCCAGCCGATCCACCCACACCTGGTCCTGCGCCCACCGGACCGCCGCGTCCAGCTGCTGCTCGTCGGTGACGTTGGAGACCTGGTAGTACGCGCGCATCTGCCCGCGCAGCTCGTCGCCGAGCGCCCCTTCGGGCGACTCGCCGACGCCGATCACGCTCGCCCCGACGCCCGCCAGGGCCGCGACGAACCGGCGCTGGTTGCTCGGGAAAGCCGGTTCGACGAACACGATGTTCACGGTCGGGAGCCTAGTGGGGCCGCCTCGTCCGAAGCTCGGGCAGGGCCGGGGCTGTGAACCTGCCGATGGGGCGTCGGAGAGAAGCGGGCCAATGAGCGCAATCTGGACACAGGAGATGCATTACGAGCTATCCGCAGGCATCCTTGTGCATTAGGGGATAGCTTTCCCCCTGTCCTGCCCGGGGGCTCTGCGGGACGCCTCATCTCATTCCATCAAGGGGCAGGAATGCACACGATGCACGTGGCGTCGGGGGCCATGGGGTCGCGGTCACCGCGACGCGATCGGCCGGCGGCGTGGATGCCAGCTCCGACCTACACAGGAAGGTGTTGAGTCCATGAAGATTGCCAGAACGAGCAGAGCCGTGATGGCTGTGCTCCTCGGAACAATTCTGATCATGATGGCGCTGGTGGTCCCAGCGCTCGGCGCGAACGCGGCCCCTGGCGACAACGTCTGCTCGGGGCTGGACTCGGGCAAGATCGACGTCAGTGGGGACCAGACCTCGGTGACGGTCACGGCTCCGGCCGGCTACCTGATCGACCAGTACTGCGTCAAGGCGGGCTCGGTCCAGGGTGGGACGGGCGGACCGGTGTACGTGACAGTCAACCCACCGACCAAGTCGGTGACGATCACCTACCCCAGCGGGAAGGCGATCAGCCACTACTCGGTGAGCTACGTGCCCATCTCGACACCGACGACTCCCCCGCCCACGTGCACGAGCAACTGCACGCCGCCACCGTGCACCCACGACTGCACGCCGCCGCCGTCGTGCACCCACGACTGCACGCCGCCGCCGTCCAAGCACGTCACGCCAGCGGTACACCCGACGGCGAAGGCGGGCGCTGAAGCGGTTGCGACCTACCCCTTGCAGCCGGTCAAGGGCGGCGTCACGACGCAGCAGGTGAGCGATGACGCGGTGCTGACCCCGGTCCGCGCGGCGCTGGTCATGCTCGGCCTCCTGGCGTTCGGGTTCGCGTTGAGCGGCCGCCTGCCGCGGGTCAAGCGCGTCAACCCGTCGCGGCGTGACTCCTGAGCGACCCGTCGCCTGAGCCGTCGGATCGAGGCTGATGGCGGCACGACGGCGAACACCCAGTGCGGCGGTCGGTGTGGCCGCCGTGCTGGCGTTCGTCGTGGGCTGCGCCGGATGTACGTCCTCCGGTGCTGGTCCTGGCGTGGAGGGACCGGTGGCGTCCGCAATGGCGACCGCCGGTCCTCCAGCCGCGAGCCCGGCGTCCGCCTCCAGCTCGTCAGCACCGGAGGACAACCACCCCAGCGGCCCGTCGACGGCCATCCAGCCCGTCGCCTCCGGAGAGCTGGTCGCGTTTCGGGCCGAACACGACGGAACCACGATCGTCGACGCCCAGTCGTCCGGTCTGGCGCGCTACAACACCTCCGAGTCGTGCGAGGTGCCCGGGCAGCCCTGCTACGACGCGCCGACGTTCGACAAGGTCGCCCGGATCGACCTGGGGGCGTCCCCGCAGGTCCCCGGGACCGACACGACTTTCGTCGCCGGCCACTCCAACCGGTACCACCCCGACGACCCCAAGCGCGGTGTCTTCAGCCGGCTGCAGGACGTCCGAACAGGTGACACCGTCGTCCTCACGACGACCAAGGGCGTCTTCACCTACATCGTCACCACCGTGCTGTCCGTGCCGTTCGACAAGCTGACCACGACCGACGAGGTGGTCCGGGTCCGGGCGGACACCGTCGTGGCGATCAGCTGTGTCGTGGCGCCCGACCGGGGCTCCTACCTCGGCAACTACGTCGTGGTCGGCACGCTGCGAGCTTCCGCGCCGCGCTGAGCCGCACGCATACCGAAAGCCGTTGTCCCGCAGGCCGCGTTCGAGGGACACTCCGGGTCGTGGCCTGGCTGGACGTGGTGTCGCGGCTGCGCATGGACGTGACGCCGTTCCGGCAGTCGCGCGACTACCGTCTGCTCCTCCTCGCCGGGACGGTGTTCTACCTCGGCGGGATGATGACCTACGTCGCGGTGCCCTACCAGCTCTACGACCTGACCGGATCCAACTTCACGGTCGGCGCCGTCGGCATCGTCGAGCTCGTCCCCCTCGTCGTGTTCGGCCTGTGGGGTGGAGCGCTCGCCGACCACATGGACCGCCGCACCCTGCTGGTGTGGACCGGCGTCGCCCAAGTGGTCTTCACCAGCCTGCTTGTCGTCAACGCCTTCCTTCCCGAGCCACAGGTCTGGGTCATCTTCGTCGTCGCCGCGTTCCTCTCCGCGGCTCAGTCGTTGCAACGTCCCTCGCGTGAGGCGCTCATCCCCCGCACTGTCGAGCACGACCAGCTGCCGGCCGCGGTGGCCCTGTCGTCCGTGGGGATGCAGGCCGGCATGCTCGCCGGCCCCGCCGTCGGCGGCGTTCTCCTCCACACGGTGGGAACCGCCTGGTGCTTCCTCATCGACGTCGTCGGGATCGCCATTGCCACGGTGCTCTTTATCCGGATGCGGCGGTACCCGCCGGTCGAGGACGCCACCCCGCCCAGCCTGCGCGGGATCGGGGAAGGACTCCGGTATGCGGTCGGTCGCCGCGACCTTCTCGGCACCTACGTCATCGACATCGTCGCGATGCTCATGGCGATGCCGACGGTGATCTTCCCGGCTCTGGCGCAGGACGTGCTGGAGCGCCCCGAGATCCTCGGCCTTCTCTACACGGCCGGAACGGTCGGTGCGCTGGTCTCCTCGGTGACCTCGGGATGGACCGGGCGGGTCCACCACCACGGTCGCGCCGTCGTCGTCTCCGCCATGGCGTGGGGTGCGTCGGTAGCCCTCGCCGGGCTGACGCTCAACCCGTGGCTCGTCCTGCTGTGCTTCGCCATGGCCGGCGCCGCGGACAACCTCAGCGGCATTTTCCGCAGCGTGATCTGGCACCAGACCATCCCGGACTCGATGCGCGGCCGGCTCGCCGGGATCGAGATGCTGTCCTACTCGCTCGGGCCGATCGGCGGCGAGATCCGGTCCGGGCTGGTCGCGGACAAGTTCGGCGTGCGGCAGGCGATCACCAGCGGCGGCATCCTCTGCGTCCTCGGCGTCGCCGCGACGGCGGTCTGGCTGCGCGGATTCTGGTCGTACGACGAACGCACCGACCCGTACGCCGTCCACGAACGGCAGGTCAGGGCGGCGCGGGCCGAGCAGCAGCCGAGCTGAGGTGCATGCTCAGTCGTCGGATGGCGGCAGAGGTTGACCTGTCATCTCACGTTCACCAGGTGCGGGCTGCACGACCAGAGCACGCGGGACACACTCGCCGCTCTCGTCATGCCGTGCTTGATCGCTACTGCTGCTTGCGGTTCAGGATGATCCAGAAGTGCTCATGCGGCTCGTGCAGCCCCTGATCCTCGGCCTGACGAGCTTGCTCCCTACCGGCGACCAGGACGGTCGCCGTGTAGAGGCCGGGCTCGACAACGATCGTTCGGAACTCCTGGACGGCCCCGCCCGGAGCGACCAGCCGCAGGTAATCGTTGGGCGGCAGCGGGGCGAACTCCATCTCCGTGGACAGCGCGAACTCCGCCCCCGCCGGGATGTCGGACGGCTCCCCGACCGAGATGGTCACCCAGACCTTGGCGGTGTCCGACGCTGTGCCCAGGTAGATGCTTCCCGGAGACACCGCTGGGTCGGCCCAGGCCATCACCGAGGCGTAGGGCCTGCCCGGCTCCGGGTGCGGGATCTCCACCTCCCCACCGCCCCATCCACCCGGGTCGTTCAGGTAGATCGAGCGGTAGCTCGGCGAGATCAGCAGAGTCTCGGTCTGCAGGACGCTCATGGCTTCCATGACATGTCGCCGCGAACGGGAACTCGTCGCAGGTGTTCGAAAACCTCAAGCTGCTGTAGTTCAGCAGCTGCGTGTTGACCGCCCGCGTTGGCATTCTCTGTCACCGGCGTCGGGCCGAGCAGCAGCCGAGCTGAGCCGCAGACGGGTCAGTCGTCGGCGTCGCCGGAGGCGGACCCACGGGCGTTCCACTCGCGGTCCTCGGCGTCCCACTTCTCGGTGCGCTCGTGGGCACTCTGCAGCGCCCGGGCGGCCTCGGCCTCGGTCTCGTAGGGACCCATCACGTCTTGGGCCTGGCCCCGGTTCTCGTCGGTCTCGACCTGACCGGTTGCCGTGTTGTACCAGTAGCTCACTGCTGGACCTCCGCCTCGGTGCGTCGTGTACCGGCTGCCTAGACTCCAGCCTATGCCGGTCACCTTCGCAACCGTCGCGCCGCACGAGGTCTCGCCGCGGCGGCCGGTGCCAGCGGGGATCACGCGTCCCGAGTACGTCGACCGGCCCCGCCCGCAGGCGTTCACCGGGTCAGAGGTCAAGGATGCCGAGACCATCGAGCGGATGCGGGTCGCCGGCCGCCTCGCGGCGCAAGCCATGGAGGCTGCCGCCTCGGTGATCGCCCCTGGCGTCACCACTGACGAGATCGACGCGGTCGGGCACGAGTTCCTCCTCGACCATGGCGCCTACCCGTCGACGTTGGGATACAAGGGTTTTCCCAAGTCGCTGTGCACCTCGGTCAACGAGGTGATCTGCCACGGCATCCCCGACTCCCGGAGCCTCGAGGACGGCGACCTCGTCAATCTCGACATCACCGCGTTCATCGGCGGCGTCCACGGTGACACCGACGCGACCTACCTCGTCGGCGACGTCGACGAGGAGTCGCGGGTCCTCGTCGAGCGCACGCGCGAGGCGATGATGCGCGGCATCCGCGCAGCGCTGCCGGGTCGGCCCATCAACGTCGTCGGGCGGGTGATCGAGTCGTATGCGCGTCGCTTCGGCTACGGGGTGGTCAAGGACTTCACGGGGCACGGGATCGGCACGGCCTTCCACAGCGGGCTGGTGATCCCGCACTACGACGCCGCACCCGCATACGGGAAGCTCATCGAACCGGGCATGACCTTCACCGTTGAGCCGATGCTGAACCTCGGTACCGCAGAGTGGGAGATGTGGGACGACGGATGGACCGTCGTGACCGCCGACCGAAAGCGCTCGGCCCAGTTCGAGCACACCATCCTCATCACCGAGGACGGGAACGAGATCCTGACCCTGCCGTGACGGCGGGATGACCTGCCAGACTGCAGTCACCGGCGTGCACGCGGCACCACAGGAACCGGACCACTCACCGACGAGCAGGCGAAGGCAGGCGGACCATGGCCAAGCACCACGTGGCCCTCGGGATTGACATCGGAGGCAGCGGAATCAAGGGCGCCGTCGTAGATCTCTCCAAGGGCGAGTTCACGACGAAGCGCA
>DATLQE010000044.1:0-6578 GCA_035535335.1 Lapillicoccus sp.
GGTCCAAGGTCGTCGGTCGGCTCGGCCGGCCGCTTGGTCACCTCCGTGACGGTCTCGGTCGTGGTCTGGGACTCGGGTTTCCCCCGTAGCTGCGGACCGACCTCTGGGGCGGGATCGTCGGGCATCCGGTCACCTTAGCCAGCAGGGGTCATACGTCTCGGGCCGCCGACGGTCCGGCCATGACGGCGAAGGCATCGGGCGCGGCCAGGCCCGCTGTCGCGAACACCTCGACGACCCGATGCGCCACGGTCTGCGCCTGATCGGCGGGCACGATCGCGATGGCCGACCCGCCGAAGCCGCCGCCGGTCATCCGGGCACCGAGCGCCCCAGAGCGCAGAGCGGTCTCGACGACGAGGTCGAGCTCACGGCACGAGACTTCGTAGTCGTCCCGAAGTGAGGTATGGGACGCGACGAAAAGCCGCCCCACCTCGTCGAAGTCGTTGCGGCGCAAGGCATCGACGCAGTCGCGAACACGCTGGATTTCCGTGACGACGTGGCGGACGCGAGCGCGGGAGACGTCGTCGGGGAGCCGCTCGAGCGCCGCCGCCAGGTCCGTCGGCAAGACGTCACGGAGGGCGGCGACCCCGAGGGTCGCCGCGGCCGCCTCGCAGGTGGCGCGGCGATCGGCGTACTGGCCGTCGACCAGTGAGTGCTCGGCGCGGGTGTCCACGACGAGCAGGACCAGTCCCTGGCCGCGCAGGTCGAACGGGACCGGTTCGACGGCCCCCGACCGGCAGTCGAGGAGCAGTGCGTGGTCCGCGGTGGCCCGCATCGACGCGGCCTGGTCCATCCCGCCCGTCGGCGCACCGGCGATCTCGTTCTCGGCCCGCTGGCACAAGGCCGCGGCCCGAGCGCGGCTCGCGTCGCCATCGAGGAGGTCGAGGCCGAGCAGGTCGGACAGCGCAGCCACCAAAGCGCACTCGAGGGCCGCGGAGCTGGACAGGCCGGCGCCGACCGGCACGTCACTGGTGATCGCGACGTCGAGGCCGGGAACCGCATACCCCTCCTGCCGAAGCACCCAGCAGACACCGGCGAGGTAGGCCGCCCAGCCCGTCGGGCGGCCCGGTTCGACCGCGTCGAGGGACACCTCTACGACCCCTCCGGCGACCGACGTGCTGACCGCCCGCAGGAGGCCGGTGTCGCGCAGCCGCACGGCCGCATAGGTGCGCTGCGGCAACGCGATCGGCAGCGCGAGGCCGCCGTTGTAGTCGGTGTGCTCGCCGATGAGGTTGACCCGCCCCGGTGCCGACCAGACTCCGGTCGGCTGGGCGCCGAACGTGCCGGTGAAGAGGGAGGTGACGGCGTCCACGACGGCCACCCTGTCACAATGCAGCCCATGTCCCTCGCGGCTCCGGCCAGTGCTTCGCGCGACGTGACGACGGTCGGAGTGTCCATCCCGATCCCTGCGCCGTACGGCCTCCAGCTGCAGGAGCGGCGGGCGTCGTACGGCGATCCCCAGGCCGACATGACGCCGGCGCACATCACCCTGCTCGGACCGACAGACGTGGCCGACGGAGAGCTCGCGGAGCTCGTCGAGCACCTCCACGAGGCCGCGCAGAAGGTCGACCCCTTCGTCGTCGTCCTCCGGGGAACGGGGACGTTCCGGCCGGTCTCGGACGTCGTGTTCGTCCAGGTGGCCAGAGGGATCTCGGCCTGTGAGCAGCTGGAGCACGCCATCCGCAAGGGCCGTTGGGGCGCCGAGCAGGCCTTTCCGTATCACCCGCACGTGACCGTCGCCCACGACGTCGGGGAGGCCCAGCTCGACCGGGCCTTCGACGACCTCGCCCACTTCGCTGCCACGTTCGAGGTGCGCAGCTTCCAGCTCTACATCAGGGACGAGAGGGGGACCTGGGAGCCGGTGTGTGACTTCCGCCTCGGAGCCGGCCCGGAGGAGGCCACCGGGTGAAGAAGCTCTGGGAGAGGATCCAGCGGCTCAAGCCGTACCGCGCCAACCAGCGGTACAACGAGGTCCGCGGAAACGTTCTCTCAGCCGGAATCGCCTATTACGCGTTCTTCTCGGTCTTTCCCGCGTTCGCCATCGCTGCCGTGGTCTTCGGCTTCGTCCTCCGAGGCAAGCCGGAGCTGCTGACCCAGGTCGCCGCCGCGTTGAACAACGCCCTTCCGGGCTTCGTCAAGACCCCCGACAACCCCACCGGGCTGGTCACTCTCGAAGCCCCGAACCTGTCCCTGCTGACGGTCAGCGGGATCGTCGCCGTGGTGACCCTGGTGCTTTCGGCGCTCGGCTGGATCGGCTCCTACCGCGACGGGATCCGTGCGGCGCTCGGGGCGGAGGGCTCGCCCGGCAACTTCCTGACGGACAAGTTGCGCGACCTCGGAGTGTTCGTCCTTCAGGGCCTGGCCTTCCTGGTCTCGGCGGCCCTGATCAGCATCCTCGGGGCGGCTTCCGGGTGGATCGCCGAACGCGTCGGTCTCGGCGACAACACCTTCGTCGTGCAGATCCTCGGCTACGTCGTGGGGTATGCGATCGACGTCGCCATCCTTGTGCTGCTGCTGCGCGTCCTGTCCGGGGTCGACCTTCCCTGGGCGGTGCTGCGGCAGGCGGCGCTGGTCGGTGGCATCCTGCTGACGGTCGTCAAGCTGTTCGGGGCGCAGCTCATCGCCATCGCGACGAGGAGCCCGCTCCTGGGGTCGGTCGTCGTGGTCGTCGGGCTGCTGTTCTGGCTCAACCTGATCGCGCGCATCGTCATCCTCTCCGCATCCTGGGCGGCGGTCAGCCTCGCTGACCTCGAAGACCCGGAGGAGATCGCGGACGACTTCGCCGCAGAAGAAGGGCGGGCCCCTGAGAGTGGGCAGCGAGCCGTCCGGCACACCTCGGTGCGAGTAATCCCGCCGGCGGGTGCGTCCGCCGGCGTTGCCGACCCGTCGGTCTCCCGTGCCCGCGACCGGACCGCGATCGTCGCGGGTCTCGCGCTCGGCACGGCGATCGGTGCGGTCATCGCGGGCGTGGTGAGACGGGTGTTCCCCCGATAGGTGACAGGTCGACTACCTCAGGGCCGGGGGTCGATTCGTCGGACCCACCGGCGCAGCGCGAGGATCAACAGCAGGCTCCCGACGACGACCACGAGCCACGTGACCGGGTTCCGAGCGACGGTCGCCGTGGATGTCAGCAGCCAGGGACCGGGGTTGCCGCCGAGGTCGTCCGCGGCCACGACCGGGGCGAGCGTCGTCGTGGCGGTCGGAACCGGTTCCTTGGTCGTCGCCGACGGGACCGGCGTGACCGCCGTGCTGGGAACCGGCGTCCCGCCGAGCTCAGGCGGCTGTGCGGTTCCGGGCGCGACCAAAGTCCCGACTGGCCGCAGCTGCCCGGCGTAGGCGAACGCCCAGTCCAGCAGAGCCGCCTGCCGCATCCAGCTCGGCGTCGCGGTACTGCCCATCTGGGTGATGAGCAGCGTGCGGCCGTTGCGGGTCGCTGCTCCGATGAAGGTGTTCCGCGCGCCGGTGGTGTACCCGTTCTTCACGCCGATGGTGCCGGGGTAGTTCTGCAGCAGCTGGTTGTGGTTCTGGATCTCGAACGCGGGAAACGTCTTGCCGGTGCGATCCGTCCCCCCGGGGAAGGTGTAGCTCTTCGTCGCAGCGATCTTCCGGTAGGCGGGTAGCTGCATCACCGCGCGGCCGAGCAGGGCCAGGTCGTAGGCACTGGACCGCTGACCCGGTGCATCCAGTCCGGAGGGGTCCACCGCGACGGTGTCCCAGGCCCCGAGCTGGCCAGCCTGCGCGTTCATCGCCGCCACAGTCTTGTCCCGGCCCCCGTAGGCGTCGGCCAACGCGTACGCCGTGTCGTTGCCGCTCATGAGGACCAGGCCGTGGAACAGGTCGTCGACGGTGTACGTCGCCCCGGAAACCATGCCCACCCGCGTGCCGTCCGCGTTGACCTCGTCGTCGGTCGCCACCAGGTTGGTCGTGGCGGGAACCACGGGCATCACGACCAGCGAGGTCAGGGTTTTGATCGTGCTGGCCGGGAGCAGCCACGCGTGCGGGTTCTTGGCGGCGATGACCTGCCCCGTATCGAGGTCGGCGATGACGTAGGAGGCGTCGCTGCCGTCCGGCGGTTCCGGGATGGAGCCGGGCCGGTCGACGATGACGCCGGTGGCGGCGAGCTTCGGCCCGCCGACGGTGTGCTCTGCGGCGACCCTGGGACCCGGGAACGGCGTCGGTGGCGCGATGACGCATACCGGAGCAGCGGCCTTCGAGGCCGAGGTCGGCGGCGAGGTGACCGTCGAGAGGGTCTGCCCGCTCGGGCAGCTGACCGGCGAGGGTGTGCCGGTCGGCAGGGCGCTGGCGACCCCCGGTCCGACGGACACGAGCAGAGCGACCACCGCGGCTGCGACGGTCGCCGCGCGGCCGCGAACCGGTCTCCGGGGAGGACGCGCCGGCGACATGTCCGGGGCAGCGTACGACATCGGGCTGCGTAGTGAGGTGTGTCTCGGAGGTGCTCGGGGCCGGTGGGGCCGAGGGTTACACTCCCGAACGGCCGGCCGAACACCGGCGATCTCAGCGGTGAGGAGCCACGGATGACGCAGACCCACCTCGGTGGAAACTCCTCCGGAGGGGCGCTCGGATCCGACGCCGCGGGGGTTGGATCGCCGGGGCGGGCCAGCATCGCGGCTCGGACGCTGCGGACGGACCGGTGGTGGGTCCAGCCCGCGGTCACCTTCACGCTGCTGGTGGCCTGGCTCCTCTACGCGCTGATCCGCACCGCCTCGCAGCGGTACTACTTCGTTGAGGAGTTCCACTACCTGTCGCCGTTCTCGTCGCCCTGCCTCTCGGCGTCGTGCGTGCCCGCGTCCCGCGACTTCGGGGCCTGGTTCGGCGAGTTCCCGCCGTTCGTCCCGTTAGGGCTGCTGGTCCTACCGTTCCTCCTCGGCTTCCGGCTGACCTGCTACTACTACCGCAAGGCGTACTACCGGGCGTTCTGGTTGTCCCCACCGGCCTGCGCCGTGGCCGAGCCGCACGGGAAGTACACCGGCGAGACCCGGTTCCCCCTGATCCTCCAGAACTCGCACCGGTACTTCTTCTACGCGGCGCTGATCGTCTCGTTGATCAACACCTACGACGTGATCCGGGCGTTCCACGGCAAGGACGGCGGGTTCGGCATCGGCCTGGGCACGCTGATCATGCTCGTCAACGTCCTGTTCCTCTGGGCGTACACGCTGTCGTGCCACTCCTGTCGGCATCTGATCGGCGGCCGACTCAGGCACTTCTCGAAGCACCCGGTGCGCTACCGGCTGTGGACCCAGGTGACGAGGCTCAACACCCGTCACATGCAGCTGGCGTGGACGACGCTGGGGACACTGATGGTGACGGACGCCTACATCGCCCTGGTGGCGGCCGGCGTCCTGTCCGACCTGAGGCTGGTGAACTGACATGGCCGTGGCTGACAAGCAAGACGTCGAGCGGCACGCATACGACGTCCTCATCATCGGAGCGGGCGGTGCAGGGCTGCGCGCGGCGATCGCGGCGCGCGAAGCGGGTATGCGCGTCGCCGTCATCTGCAAGTCGCTGTTCGGCAAGGCGCACACCGTCATGGCCGAGGGCGGCATCGCGGCGAGCATGGGTAACGTCAATCGCAACGACAACTGGCAGGTCCACTTCCGCGACACCATGCGCGGCGGCAAGTTCCTCAACTCGTGGCGGATGGCCGAGCTGCACGCCAAGGAGGCCCCGGAGCGGGTCTGGGAGCTGGAGACCTACGGCGCCCTCTTCGACCGGACGCCGGACGGCAGGATCAGCCAGCGCAACTTCGGCGGACACGAGTATCCGAGGCTGGCCCACGTCGGAGACCGCACCGGCCTCGAGCTGATCCGCACCATGCAGCAGAAGATCGTGTCGCTGCAGCAGGACGACGCCGCCGCGACGGGGGACTACGAGGGCGCTCTCCGGGTCTTCGCCGAGTGCACCATCACCGACCTGCTGTGCTCGCCGGACGGTGCGATCGCCGGAGCGTTCGGGTACTGGCGGGAGAGTGGCCGGTTCATCCAGTTCGACGCGCCGACGGTCGTGTTGGCGACCGGCGGCATCGGCAAGTCGTTCAAGGTGACGTCCAACTCCTGGGAGTACACCGGCGACGGCCACGCCCTGGCGATGCGCGCGGGCTCGACGCTCATCAACATGGAGTTCGTCCAGTTCCACCCCACCGGCATGGTCTGGCCGCCGTCGGTCAAGGGGATCCTCGTCACCGAGTCGGTCCGCGGCGACGGCGGCGTGCTCAAGAACTCCGAGGGCAAGCGGTTCATGTTCGACTACGTGCCCGACGTCTTCCGGGGGCAGTACGCGCAGACCGAGGAGGAGGGGGACCGGTGGTACACCGACGCCGACAACAACAAGCGCCCACCGGAGCTGCTGCCGCGTGACGAGGTGGCCCGGGCGATCAACTCCGAGGTCAAGGCCGGTCGGGGTTCACCCCATGGAGGAGTGTTCCTCGACATCGCGTCGCGCCGGCCGGCCGCCGAGATCATGAAGCGACTGCCGTCGATGCACCACCAGTTCAAGGAGCTCGCCGACGTCGACATCACGGCCGAGCCGATGGAGGTCGGCCCGACCTGTCACTACGTCATGGG
>DATLQE010000045.1:0-2871 GCA_035535335.1 Lapillicoccus sp.
CTCGACCGGATGCGACGTGAGCTGGACGACATCGCCGACCCGGTCGACACCCTCGTGCTGTCCGACCGCGAGGACGAGCTGTCGAGATGGCTGAGCGACCACGGCGTCGAACGGGAGTGGCTGCTCGCTCCTCCGCTGGCCGCTTCTGGAGCGGATGTCGGCTGGTGCGAGCGGCTGGTCAGCGTGCTGCCGGCGCCGGCTCTGGCCGCCGGCGTCGAGTGGGTGGCCGACTCGGTGGCGATCAGCGGCCTGCTGGAGGAGGTGAAGGAGTCGACCCGGCGCGTCTCCGACCTGGTGAGCAGGGTGCGGTCGTACACCCAGCTCGACCGCGCCTCCCTCCAGCCGACGGACATCCCCGAGGGGCTGGACAGCACCGTGGTCATGCTCACCCACAAGCTGGGCGACGGCGTCGTCGTCGAGCGCGACTACAGTCCCGACGTGCCGCGGATCGAGGCCATGGCCGCCGAGCTCAACCAGGTGTGGACCAACCTCATCGACAACGCTGTCGACGCCATGCACGGGCACGGTGCGATCCGGCTGCGGACCCGGCTCGACGAGACGGGTTGGGTGGTCGTCGAGATCGAGGACACCGGACCGGGGATGAGTCCCGAGGCCGCCAAGCGCGTGTTCGACCCGTTCTTCACGACCAAGCCGGTCGGTCAGGGCACCGGACTCGGGCTCGACATCTCCCGCCGCATCGTCACCGACCACCACCACGGGGAGATCTCGGTCGAGTCGCAGCCTGGTCGAACGGTCATGCGGGTGCGCCTGCCGGTGCGCTGACCACTACCTCCGACGGCGGGACCCGGCGATGCGAGGGCCGGCGCGGCCGCGTGAGGGCGCGGCCGCCGCAGCCTCGGCCGCGGCCTTCCGTGCCGCTTCGGCGGCCTCACGCTTCTCGGCCTCGTCCAGCACGCGGTCCACCTCGGGCCGGGTGAGCGGACCCTCGCGGAGCGTCACCGGGGACGCTGCGGTGCAGTCGAGGATGGTCGACGCGGGACCGCCCGAAGCCGGACCGCCGTCGAGGTAGACCGCCACGGACGCGCCGAGCTGCTCCTGGGCCTCGGTGACCGTCTGGGCCGGCGGCCGGCCGGTCAGGTTCGCGCTGGTCACCGCCATCGGGCCGGCTTCGGCGAGCAGGGCCAGGGCGATCTCGTGGTCGGGCATGCGGAGCGCGACCGTCCCGTTGGTCTCGCCGAGGTCCCAGGTGAGCGAAGGCTGCGACTCGAGCACGAGGGTGAGCGCGCCCGGCCAGAACCGGTCGATGAGGTGCCGCACGTATGGGGGTACGGACCGGGCCAGCCCGTCGACGGTGCGGGCGTTGGGGACGAGCACCGGCGGCGGCATCTCCCGCCCCCGGCCCTTGGCGGCGAGCACCGCGGCGACGGCGGCCGCATCGAACGCGTCGCAGCCGATGCCGTACACCGTGTCGGTCGGCAGCACGACCACCTGACCCGACTGGACGGCGCGGGCGGCGGCGTCGATGCCGGCGGCCAGGCCCCCGGGTGTGGTGCAGTCGAACACCTCACTCATCGCTACTCACGGCCTCCGACCCTATGCCTGACGTGCCGGGGTCCCCGCGAAGTATCGGAGCGAAGCGCGGGGTCCTCGCGACGGATCGAGGCGAAGCCGAGATCGTCGTGGGGAGAACTTCGTGGGGTGGCCTATGCCGCTGCGCCACCACGCACCGCGGCCGGCCCAGGAGGTCGACGTGGTCGACGACGGGTCCCCAGTCGCCGGTCGCGACCAGGGCCCGCGGGAGGGACGCGCCCTGCGTCTCGGCGTGCTCCATGACCAGCGTCCCGCCGTCGCGGAGCAGCACCGCGGCGCGCGCGGCCATCTCCAGGGGACGGGCCAGCCCGTCGGCGCTGCCGCCGTAGAGCGCCTCGGCCGGGTCGTGGTCGCGGACCTCCGGGTCGACGGGGACCTGGTCGTCCGGAATGTACGGCGGGTTGCAGGCCACCACGTCGACGGAGCCGACCAGCGCCGGGTAGGCGTCGCGGGCGTCGCCGAGGTCGACGATGACCTCCAGTCCGAGCCGGTCCCGGTTCCGGACCGCCCACGCGTGCGCGAGATCGGTGAGCTCGACCGCATACACCCAGGCCGTCGGGCACTCGTGCTTGATCGCCAGTGCGATCGCGCCCGAACCGGTGGCGAGGTCCACCACCACCGGCGACTCCCGGCCGGCCAGCGCCCGAAGCGCGAGGTCGACGAGCAGCTCGGTCTCGGGCCGTGGCACGAAGACGCCCGGTCCGACCTCGAGCTCCAGCTCCCTGAAGGAGGCGCGGCCGGTGAGGTGCTGCAACGGAACCCGGTTCGCGCGTTCCGCGACGAGGTCTGCGTACCCCTCGGGGGCCTCGACCCCGCCGACGACCATGAGCCGCCGCGTTTCTGAGACGTCCTGGCCGAGCAGGTGAGCCGCGAGGTGCAATGCATCCACCGGCGCCGACTCGACTCCGGCCTCGGCAAGCGTCATCGTCGCGCGGCGGACCGCGTCCCGCAGCTCGGTCATCGGTGCGTCACGCGCCGGCGACCGCGGCCAGCCGGGCCTGCTCGTCGGCCTCGACGCAGGATCCGATGACGGCATCGAGTTCGCCGTCGAGCACCTGGTCGAGGTTGTAGGCCTTGAACCCGGTCCGGTGGTCGCTCACGCGGTTCTCAGGGAAGTTGTAGGTGCGGATCCGCTCGCTGCGGTCGACGGTGCGGACCTGGCTGCGACGCGCGGCGGAGGCCTCGGCCTCGGCCTGTTCGCGGGCGGCCTGGTGCAGACGGGCGCGCAGGACCCGCAGCGCGGCCTCCTTGTTCTGCAGCTGCGACTTCTCGTTCTGGCACGACACGACGATGCCAGTCGGCAGGTGCGTGATCCGCACC
>DATLQE010000046.1:0-4203 GCA_035535335.1 Lapillicoccus sp.
TGACGCCGTTCCGCGGACGCCAGGTCACCATCGACATCGTCTGCCACAGCCGGGGTGGGCTCACCGCCCGCAGCTTCGTGGAGTCGGTCCTGCCCGGGCTGGCCTGGCGCGGCCAGGTCGACCGGGCCGTCTTCGTGGGCGCCACCAACGCGGGCACCCACTTCGCGGACGCGACCCGGTGGGCGGACCTGGCCGACCTCTACACCAACCTCGTCGCCGCGAACACCCGCGCGATCGCGGCACTCCCGGGTGGAGCGCCGGTCGCGGCTCTCGTCGTCCGTGCGGTGCGGGGGATCGGTGCCCTCGTCCGCTGGCTCGCGTCGTTCGCCACGGACCCCTACAGCGTGCCGGGCATCACCGCGATGGTCCCGGACGGCCCTTTCGTCGCCGACCTCAACGTCGACCAGCGCGGCCAACCTCGGCCGGGGACGCCATGGTTCGTCGTGTCCTCGGACTTCGAGGTGACGGTCGACGACCACCCGCCGGAGATCCCGACGGCCGTCGTCGAACGACTCATCGACGGTGTGGTGGACCAGGTCATCCCCGGACCGAACGACCTCGTCGTCGACGCCGAGTCGATGAGCGCGATCGACCTGCCCCAGGGTGGCGGGTACGTACGGAGCGCCCTGGCCCTGCCGACGAACTCGACCGTCTACCACACGAACTACTTCTCCCAGGCGTCCGTATGCCAGGCCCTGGAATCGTGGTTGGTCCAGCGGGCCGACCACCTCGAGGGCGAGGAACGAGCCGCTCCGGTTCCCGACAACGGCGGCAGCCACGGGGGGACCGGCTGGCGCGGCCCGTCGCGTGGGCTATCGCCGGTGCCGCCGCCGGCCGAGCCACCACCGGCCATGGCCGAGCCACCGCCCGGCGACTCCTTCGCCGCAGACGGCGAGACGGGGTTGGATGAGGCCTCCGGTGGCGGCGCGCGTGCCGAGCCGCCGCCCGCGTTCGGACCGCCTCCGGAACCCGTTCCGGACGTCACTCCACCGCCTGCGCCGGAGTCCATCCGCGCGACGTTGGTGGCCGAGCTGCCGCAGCGCCCGCCCGTCGGCGTTCCGACCACCCTGCGGGTGCGCGTCTCCCGAACCGCGTTGGTCGCCGCCGAGGGCACGGCGTCGGCGCGGACCTTCCTCGCGGTACGTCCCGACAGCCCCGTGGACGTGCAGGTCATTCCGAGCAGGAACGTCGCCCTCGACGGGTCCGATCTCGACCGACTCCTCCTGCCGCCCGGCGGTGGCTGGTCGGAGCTGCAGTTCGTCGTTCACGCGCTGGCTCCTGGCCCCGTGCGGCTCAAGGTCCTGGCCAGGCAGGGGCGTGAGCTACTCGGCAGCGTCACGCTTGACGCCGAGGCCGTCGATCCGGACGCCGTGGCCGGTGGCGCACAAGCCCTCACCAAGGCTCAGGTCGAAGTGGCATCCGCGTCGTCTCCGGTGCTGGCCGACGTGGCCTGGCTCGAGATCGCCCAGGTCGAGTCCGACGGCGAGACCCGGTTCCGGTACGAGCTGCGGCTACCCGGCTCCGACGACCGCATCACCGCCACCTCGCCGCCCATCCACGACGTCGACGCGTTCGTGGTCAACCTGTTCCACGAGGTCCAGCAGCTCTGGTTCGACAACTCCGACAAGCCGGCCAAGTACCTCGCCGACCTCCAGGACCTCGGCTCGTCGCTCTTCGAGCAGCTGTTCCCGCAAGATCTCCAGGCGGTGCTGTGGAGGAACCGCGACCACCTCGACAACCTCTTCCTGCTCGCCGACGAGCCGTTCGTGCCGTGGGAGCTGGTGCATCTGAAGCCGCCGATCGGCCCTCGGCAGAAGGCTCCTCGCTTCCTGGGACAGCTCGGTCTCGTGCGGTGGCAGTTCACGCCGTTCCCACCCGAGCCTCGGCTCCAGGCCCGCGCCGGCAAGGTCTTCGCCGTCTGTCCCGAGTACGAGGACCCGACCCTCGACCTCTCCGAGGTGCAGGCAGAGGCCGAGTACCTCTCGTCCACCTTCGGGGCGACCGCCGTGACCGCGACGGAGCAGAAGGTCCGCCAGCTGCTGCGCCGGCGCGGCGGCCTCGACCTGCTCCACTTCAGCGGGCACGGGCTGGCCGACACCGGCAACATCGCCGAGGCCAAGATCGTGCTCGCCGGTCGTACCGTGGGCGGCGCCCTCGTATCGGACTACCTCTCCTCGACCACCGTCGCGGAGAACGCGCGGCTCGGAAACGGTTCGGGTCCTGGTCCGCTCGTGGTCCTCAACGCCTGCCAGGTCGGGCGATCCGGCCAGCAGCTCAGCAGTCTCGGAGGGTTCGCCAGGGCGTTCCTCGAGGCGGGCGCCTCGGCGTTCGTCTCGTGCCTGTGGTCGGTCAACCAGGTCCCTGCCCGCCGGTTCGTGGAGACGTTCTACGGCCGGCTGCTCGACGGGGACACCGTGGCCGACGCCGCCCTCAGAGCCCGCGAGGCGGCCCGCGGCACCGGCGACGCGACGTGGCTGGCCTACGTCATCTACGCCCGACCGGACGCGGTCCTCGTCCGGGACTGAACGCATACCCACCACATCAGGAAAGGTTCGAAACCCATGGCAGCACAGGCTTTGTGCGTCGGCATCAACGAGTTCGGCAACCTCCCGAACGCCAACTGGCTCAACGGATGCGTCAACGACGCCAACGACATGGCGGCGATGCTGCGGACCCGGCCGGGGTTCTCGCGCCGCAACATCACGGTCCTCACCGACAAGGACGCGACCAAGGCGAAGGTCATGGCCAAGCTCACCGATCTCATCGGCAAGGCCAAGGCCGGCAAGCTCGACCACGTCGTCTTCTCGCTCTCCAGCCACGGGACCCAGGTCCCGGACCAGAACGGCGACGAGACCGTCGACCACGTCGACGAGGCGTTCGCGTGCTACGACATCCGCAGCGCGGGCAACGACTGGGACCGCAACACGGTCATCGTCGACGACGAGCTGCACGCCCTCCTGTCCGACCTGCCCAAGACCGTCCTCGTCGAGGTGTTCCTCGACACCTGCCACAGCGGGACCGGCCTGAAGGACCTGCTGCCCGGCCAGAAGGCCCGCTTCCTCCCACCGCCGACGCGCAAGGGTATGCAGCGGCTCGCGCCCAAGTCGGACCCCAAGGGCTACCAGGAGCTGGTGAAGTCCACCCCGGCCGCGACCCGCGCCGTCCTCTTCTCGGGCTGCAAGGCCGACCAGACGTCGGCCGACGCGTACTTCGACGGCCGCTACAGCGGCGCGTTCACCTACTACTTCCTCAAGGCGCTGAACGGCGACGCGGCGGCCAGCCGGACCGCGCTCCTCAACACCACCAGCGCAAGCCTGCGGGCGGGCGACTTCACCCAACGGGCCCAGCTGGAGGCGTCGCCCAAGGCGAAGCGCGCCGGGCTGGGCGCGCTGGCGTAGGCGGCCGCCATGGCCGAGTTCTGTCCGGGCTACCCGGCGCCGTTCGACGCGCTGGTGGCGGACTACCCGGGCGAGGACGTCTACCCCAACGCGGACTTCCGGACCGAGTGGGGGCCGATCTTCCACCGCGGGCGACTCGACGGATCGGCACGGGTCCTCGTGCTGGGACAGGACCCCGCCACGCACGAGTCGATCAGCCGGCGGATCCTCGTCGGCGAGGCCGGTCAGCGCGTGCAGGGCCTGCTGGCCAAGCTCGGGATAACCCGCAGCTACGTCATGGTCAACACGTTCCTCTACAGCGTGTACGGCCAGGGCGGCGGGAACCGGCACGCGCACGACGAGGCCATCGCCGCATACCGGAATGCCTGGCTCGACGCGCTGCTCATCGGGTCCGAGGTGACGGCGGTCGTCTCGCTCGGGCAGCTGGCCGACCAGGCGTACCAGCAGTGGGCCGCCACCCAGCCGGACGCGGCGGCCCGGCTGCACCACGCCGCCATCCGCCATCCCACGTATCCGGAGAGCGCGTCGCGCGCCGGCACCAAGACGCTCGCCGAGACCACCGCGATCCTGCTCGCGGACTGGAACGAGAAGCTGCCCGTGCTGCGCGACCGCGTCATGCCGGACGGGATGTCCCAGGAATCCCTCTACGGGACCACCTGGCAGGAGGGCGATCTGGTCAGGATCCCGTCGGCGGACCTGCCGCCCGGGTCGCCCGACTGGTGGTTTGACCTGGCCTCCTGGGCGTCGCGGACCGGCCCGGACGTCCAGACCAAACGGGCCACCATCACCGTCGTCGTTCCCAAGC
>DATLQE010000047.1:0-2825 GCA_035535335.1 Lapillicoccus sp.
GGAGGTCCGCCACATGGAGGGACTGGGCAAGATCACCACCGTAGTGATCATCGCGGTGGTCGTGGCCGCTGTCGTTATCGGCATCCGTTCGATCCCCGACGTACGCCGGTACGCCGAGATCCGTCGGATGTGAACCACACATAAGAGAGGAGGAGCCATGAGCGAGACGCCTGGTGAGAACTTGACCGAGGAGCCGCAATCCGAACGCGGACCGATGGGCTCCCGCGACACCGGCTCCGATGAGCCTGGCGGCGGCCCGGTCGACCGCCCGGAAGGCCGCGTCGAAGGCGGTTCGGAGTCCGTCGATCCCCAGGGAACGGCGGAGGGAGAGGTCCACCTGCCCACCGGTGACGGTGGCTGAGCGAACCGATCAGGAGGAAGGAGAACAGATGAGCTCCGAACCGTTTACCGGCGGCAGCAACCCCGACACCGGTGGGCGTGCCATACCGCCGTACGAGGGTCGTCGGGAGAGCGCCGATGTCGACGACCAGAGTGAAAGTGAGAAGGAGGGGGCGAAGGTAGCGGGGGCCACCGGACCGGTTCGGGACGACGAACCCAAGGCACCCGATCCCGCCGACACGGCGCGCGGTCCCCAGGCGTCACCCGCCGACGAGCAACCCGCGCAGGACATGGAAGGGAACGAGGCCAGCGACGAGGGTGTCGGGCCGGACCACGTCTCGGGCGTCCAGCGGGGCGAGGACCTGAGCGACCCCGGATGAGCGCTGATGTACTGGTGGCCGGGGTCGGCAACATCTTCCTCGGTGACGACGGCTTCGGTCCTGAGGTGGTACGGCACCTCGGGGCTCCTGAGCAGCCGCCACTGCCTGAGCCAGTCCGGCTCGTCGACTACGGGATTCGCGGCCTGCACCTCGGCTATGACCTGCTCGAGGGCTACTCGGCATTGATCATCGTCGACACGATGCCCGGTCACGGCCGGCCCGGTGAAATCCGGGTGGTGGCGGTGGATCCGGACGACGTCACCGCAGACGGCGCCGACCCACACGGGATGGACCCGGTGGCCGCGCTGTCCGGACTGCCTTCGCTGGGCGGCGCGCTGCCTCCGACCTACGTCGTCGGCGCTCAGCCGGCCAACCTGGAGGAGGGGATCGGCCTGTCTGATCCCCTGCGCGCGGCAGTGCCGGTGGCCGGCGCCGTGATACGAGAACTGCTGACCACCCGCCCTTGGGCCGCAGGCGATGAACAGGGGGCCGACTGACATGTGCCTAGGGATACCGGGTCAGGTAGTCGAGGTGCTGGCCGAACATGGCGGGGAGCTGGCGATGGTAGACGTCCAAGGCGCCCGGCGCCGGATCAACCTCGGCATGCTGGAGCCCCACGAAGACCCGCCCGCTCCAGGTGACTGGGTCTTGATCCATATGGGATTCGCTCTGGAACGGATCGACGAGGCGGAGGCCCGCCAAGCCCTGGCCGGCTTGGAGCTGATGGGCAGGCCTCAAAGTTGACGATCGCTTCTGAAAACTGGGGCACCCCCGCACGACGGGGTGCGAGCGAGGGGCAAGACGTGCCCGGCCCTGTGCTGTTCGCCCGGTATGCCTTCCCGCCCAACTTCCACGGTTACTGCGGACCCGGGGACCATGATGCGTTCTTCTCCTACGGCGTGGCAGGGGCCGACGACCGTGGACTGCGGGCGCTGTCGCAGCAGTTCGCGGGGGCTTGGCCCTACCTTGAGCTGATCGCCTCTGCGACCGGCGTGGCTGACCCGCTCGATTCCCGAGTGGTCGAGGCTTACTGGGTGGGCAGCCCGCGGCTAGACCATGTGAGCACCCGCGCAGTAGGCAATTCGATGGAGGAGCGGTTCCGCCGACTGACCGGCGGCAAGTTCCCTACGCTCGTCACGAGTGTCCTCGCTGGCGGCGTACCGCATCACAGCTTCGCGGTGTTCTGCATCTATCCCTGGACCGGGCTGCTGAGCGATGGCCGCAAGGCCAAGCACGCGCTCACTGTGCTTGATCGGTGTCGAATCCGTTGGGGCCAGGTACGCGCGGTCATGGGGGACCAGATCGTTGTCGAGTCCCGCCAGCTGACCTGGGACGGCCGCGTACTCGGTCTCGGAGAACTCGTGTCGGAAACCGCGGTGCGCTCTCTCGATGGCGTCAGCATGATCGGTGAACTCGAACCGGGGGATTGGGTCTCGCTGCACTGGGAGTGGGTCTGCGACCGGCTGACTATCCGGCAGGTCGAGTACCTGCGCAGCTTCACGCTGCGTCACCTACAGATCGTCAACGACGGCAACTTGCATGCCGGGCCGGCTGCCCTTCTCGATGGCTAATCGCCTGGCAGCGTCCAGGAGTGGTCCAACGACCAGCTGACTTCCTCGCCCCTTCCGTGAGACGGCAGCCCCGCGGCACGCAGCTGAAGCTGACCATCCGGGGTGTCCAGGACATAGTCGGTGTGCGAGCCGCGAAACCAGACATCGGCGACAATCCCGGCACGGTCGCCGCCGAGCTTGGCCCAATCAGGCCGGACCAGCACTGAGACTTCCGACCCGGCCAGCAGGGAGACCGCGCCAGTGAGCCGCGCCGCGGCCATATTTACCGGTTGGGCGTAGACCTCCTGGGGTTTACCCACCTGAATCACCCGCCCGTCGACCAGTAGGGCGACCCGGTCGGCCAGTCCCAGGGCCTCGGCTGCGTCGTGCGTGGCGTAGACGGCCGCCGCCCCCAATTCCCGCCGCCGAGCCGCGAGCTCGGCCAAGAAGACGTCGCGTACTTGGGCATCCAGATGGGCGGTCGGCTCATCGAAGAGATAGAGCGCCGCCTGCCGAGCCATCGCACGGGCCAGGCCCACCCGCTGCTGCTCGCCAC
>DATLQE010000048.1:0-7621 GCA_035535335.1 Lapillicoccus sp.
GTGTCCTGCTCCTTGCCGGCGGTGTTGACACCGAGGATGAACGTCGCGTTGTAGATCCCCTCGTACTTCGCCTTGTCCTTGGCGACGGTGATGGGCGCGATGAGGTTGATGGGGAACGTCGCACCGAGCTTCCGGACCGCCCCCATGTGGAACGAGCCGGTGGCCAGCATGGCCGCCTGGCCGCTGGCGAAGAGCTGCTGGAGCGGCTCCGACGCGGTCCCCGTCGAGTTCGGCTCGAAGAACGGCGCGAGCTGTTGGTACTGCTTGAGGGTGAGCAGGAACCAGTCGTCGGTGACCTTGCGCGTGCCGGCCTCGATGTCGGCGAACGCGGTGTCGGTCGGCATGTTGTTCATGACCATGGCGTTGATCAGCTGACCTGAGTTAGCGGGCTCCCCGCCGGGCCAGGCGATCGGCACGAAGCCGGCGCCCTTGAGCTTCTCGCACAGCGCGAGGAACCCGTCCCAGTCCTCCGGCAGCGCCGTGACGCCGGCCTTGGCGAAGGCGTCCTCGTTGTAGATCGGCATGTTGAAGACGAGCTGGTACGGCAGGCCCATCTGCGCGCGGCTCGGGTCCTGGCCCGCCTTGATGAGCTCGGCGAAGTAACCGTCCACAAAGGGTTGGGCGCCAAGGCCCGCATACAGGCCGGCCTTGACCATGTTGACGAACTGCGCCCCGCGGAACGCCGTGAAGGCGTTGCCGATGTTGCCGCCCTTGACCTTCTGGAGGGCCGTGCTCTGGTAGTCGTTCGAGGGCGAGATGTCCTGGGTGACCTTTGCCTGCGGGTTCGCCTTGACGAACGTCGCGATGAGCGTGTCGAAGACGGCCTTGTCCTCAGCTCGCCAATGGGCGAATGAGATCGTCCCGGTGGCCGGCTTGGCATCGACAGCGCCGAGTAGGGCTGCACTGGCGCCGGATCCGCTGCCGGCGGTGGCACCGCCGCGGGAGGTGATGGTCGGCCCCACGCAGGCCGATAGGGCACCGGCGGTTCCCAGGGCGCCCAGCCCGGTGAGGAAGTGCCGGCGGTCGATGGTGAACTTCTCGGACATCGTTGTCTCCTCGGTGCTCTGCTGTTACCAGTCGATGACGGCGATCCCCAGGTGGTCCGCCGCGGCCCGCAGCTGCGGGCGCACATCGGTCCACGCGAGGACGGTGTGGTGCGGGAAGCCTCCGGTGACCAGTCCGGTCACGAACTGCTCGGCGTCGCCGTCGAGGCGGACGGCCGCGGTGTTGCCCTGGAACCGGTTCGGCTCGGCCACGGACTTCCCCGAGGCGAGCAGCAGCCGCAGCGTGCCCGGGCGAGCAGGGTCCTCGGTGAGCCGGGCCATGACCACCGGTCCGGTCTTCAGCGGGAAGTTGCCCGCGACCCCGAGCTTGCGGTTGCAGTGGGTGAACTGGGTCGCCTCGGCGGGGTCGGCGGCCAGGGAGGTGGCGGCCGACCCGCAGTGCCAGAGCCGGACGACGTTGGCCTCGGCGTCGAGGTCGACGGTGTCGACGAGGTACGTGGTGCCGGAGCCGAGCGCCTCCATCAGAAGCATGGTGACGGCGCCGTACACGTCACGCTCGCACGCCGTGGGGGTGCTCTCGTCCGCCACGCGGGAGAGCGAGGAGCAGGGACAGGCGCCCAGCTGGTTGGGGAACTCGGGCCAGCACCGGATCGCCATCCCGGCGAGCGAGTCCACGTCGCGCCAGTCGCGCATGGCCGTGGTGATCCGCGCGGAGGTGAGCGCCTGGCCGGCGTCGACGGCGCTCAAGGAGGGCTGGGCCGCGAGGGCCGACGCGTACTCCGACTTGGCGGTCACGTCGTCGACGGCTGCCACACGGTCGAACATCGCGTCGACGCCAAGCTGCTTCACCTCGATGCCGAAGAGCGCTGACACCAGACCGCCGTCGTACTGGCTGGGGGTGAACCCGGGTGGGGCGTCGCCGACGAGGCCGAGCCGGCGGCCCCGCAGCGACTCCAGCGGGCGGACTACTGACGCGGCGTCCGCGCGCGGACCGCGGGTCGCCGGAGGTGCGACGATGGCCGGCATGGTGCCGGCGAGCGCCTCCGAGAGGATCCGCCGCGTGCGGGCCTCGTCGGGATTGCCGAGGACGAAGTAGGGGGTCCGGCCGGCGCGGACCACCAGGGCGTGGCCGAAGAGGTTGGCGCCGCACATCGAGTTGAGCCAGAGCCGGTCGCCGACGGGGCCGGGCTCCCGGAACGACCACAGCAGCACCGGCTGGTCAAGATCGGCGTAGAGCTCGAGAGCCGGAGTGGCGTCGGAGAAGGAGGCGCAGACGTTGACGACGAGGTCGGCGCCGTCGGCCAGGTAGGGCTTCGCAGCGTCGACATCCTCCGGCGTCATGACCAGGTCAGCGGGTCCGACGACCTGCGCGCCGAGGTCCTCGAGCAGGGCGCGGGCGTCGGCAGCGAGCTGGCGGGCTACGTCGACAGCGAAGGTGGGCCGGGCGGTGGGGACGAGGACGACCCGCGGCGCCGAGGCGGTGGTCATCGCTGGACGACCTCGTCGACGAGCTCGCCGAGCCGCTGCAGGCGAGGGATGGACACCTCGTTCAGATCGCGCTCGACGTCGTCGCTGCCGATGACCGCCGCCCAGACGGCGCGGCCGGCGAGGAAGCCGGAGGCGCCTTCGCGGCAGGCGAGCTCCACGGCGGTCGGGAAGTGGTCGGCGGGGACGCCGGACGAGAGGACGACCCACGGCGACGACACGGCCTCCGTGATCTGCGCGCAACGCCGCCGGATCTCCTCCGCGGGTCCCTGGCCCTTCAGCGGCACCTCGGCCTTGTAGAGGTCGGCGCCGAGGGAGCCGAGCTCCTTCGCCGCCTCGACCACACACTCGTCCCAGTCCCACGCGCCGCCCTGGCGCGGGGCCTTGGCGACGGGCTCGATGATGCTGACCAAGCCGGCGCTGCGGCACCGGTCCACGAACTCTTCGACCATGGCGATACGAGTGGCGGCTGTCTCGTCAGGGCGGTGGATGACGAGGAGCTTCATCGCCACGGCGCCCTGGTCGCGGACGGCGGCCGGGTCGACATCCCGGTCGATCTCGACCGCGGTGACGAACTCGCCTTTGCCCTCGATGAAGTGGTCGGCCGCGGCGATCAGCCCGCACGTCGGGGCGACCGCGTTCGCGTCGACGACCGCGTCGAAGGCGAACTGCTTGTCGACGAGGACCGCCGACGCATACGGGGTGAGCACCCGGGTCGCGGTGACCTTGAAGTCGGTGAGCTGCTGGTCGGTGACCGGCGCCGTCTGGTGCTCAGCGAACATCGCGCGCATGGCCTCGCGCTGGTCGACGGCGAGCATCGCGAAGGCGCCGCTGGGCCGGGCGACGCGAGCCAATCCGGCCGGGCGGGCGGTAGGGGTGGGGGAGGTGACGTCGGTCATCGGTTCTCCTGGAGGTGTCTGTGGCGTCGGGAGTCAGTGGGCGTTCGCCGGCATGGCCGCTTCGACCTCGGCGAGGGTGGGGATGCGTGAGCGGCCGTCGAGGCCGCGGCAGGACAGGGCGGCGGCGACGTTGGCGAAGGCGAGCTGCTGGTCGAGGGGCAGGCCCCTCACGACCGCGGCCACGAGGGCGCCGTGGAAGACGTCGCCGGCACCGAGGGTGCTGAGGATGTCGACGGTATGCGCCGCAGCGTGAGCGGTCTCGCCGGTGGCGGTGAGCGCTGAAGAGCCTCGGGCGCCGTCGGTCGCGACGACGACGTCGCACCCGTCGGCGACGGCCAGCTCAAGCAGGTCAGTGACGGGACGGTTCGCGTCGTAGGTGCGTCGGAGGGCCTCGACGGTGGGCACGAAGAGGCCGACAGCGCGAGGGGTGAAGCCCGGGATGGGGTTGCCGGCGTCGACGGAGAGCAGCTGGCCGTCGTGGAGCAGCCCGGCAGCGGCGACCAGGGCCCAGCCCGCGTGGTCGACGTGGACCACCGGGGCGGCGGCGATGAGGTGCGACCCGGCGGTGATGCCGATGCGCGGCGCCGGACGGTTGCAGATGGCCCGGCTGTCACGGATCCGATCGACGACGACGACGCTGGCGGCCGACGGCTCGCCGGGGACGACGCTCACGCCGCTGACGTCGACGCCCTCGTCCTCGAGGCCCGTGAGGATGACTCGGCCGTTCGCGTCGTCGCCGACGGTGCCCACGAACGCCGCGCTGACCCCGAGGCGCGCCGCGGCCACGGCGGCCGTAGCGGCAGGTCCGCCCCCCGCATACACGATCTCCTCGGCCAGCACCCGGTCGTCGGGAGCCGGGAAGTCCTCGACGAGGGCGATCGCGTCCAGCGTGGCCACCCCGACGAAGACGGCGTCGAACGGGTCGTGGCTGCTGGTCGACATGTGGTCTCGCACTCCTCCGTGCCGGATGTGGACAATGTTGAGACTGCCACAGTCAATGTTGGAAAGTCAACAGATTTGTGTGAGCAATCTGACGTATGCTGACGCGTGTGGGGGACCAACCCGAGTCGGCCGACGAGGTCGGCATGCTGCGCTACGACAGCGCGCCGGAACGTCGGCGCACGATCCTTCGCGCCGTCACCGACTCGGGGTTCGTCTCGGTCACCGAGCTGACCCGACGACTCGGCGTCTCGGACATGACCGTGCGTCGCGACCTGCGCAAGCTGGCCCACCAGGGCAAGGTGCGGGTGGTCCATGGAGGAGTGAGCGCCGTGGCGCCGTCACCGCACTCGGCGGCCTTCGCGGGGCGCATCCAGGAACACACGCGCGCCAAGCGAGCGATCGGTGCGGCGGTGGTCCGCAGCCTGCCGCTGCAGGCCACCATCGCGGTCGACGCCGGGACGACGACGTACGCCGCCGTCGAGGCGCTGCCCGACTCCTTCCGCGGCACGGTGATCACCCATTCGATCCCCGTCATGCAGCTCCTGCTGAAGCGCGGGATGGGGAGAGTCGTGGGCCTGGGCGGCGAGCTGCTGCCGGGGAGCCAAGCGTTCGTCGGACCGAGGACGGTCGAGGCGGTGGCCGGGCTGCGGGCGCAAACCCTGTTGCTCGGCGCGGCGGCGGCCGACGACCGCGGGGTCTACGTGTCCACCGACAACGAGCGACCGACCAAGCTGGCCCTCATGTCGATTGCCGATCGAGTGGTGCTCGTCATCGACTCGAGCAAGTTCGTCGCGTCGGCGCCGGTGCACCTCTGCGGGTGGGACGACGTGGACGCGGTGGTGACCGACGCAGAGCCACCGGACGACGTCCTTCAACGGTTTCCCCGACTCCGCGAGATCGTCGAGGTCGCCCGAAACGGAGATTGACAACCGCCACGGCGATGACGCCGTACCTCCCGACGTCGGTGCTCGGCGAGCCGCTGCGTGGCCGATCGGGGCGGCGCGGCTGACAGGATGGGCCAATGGCTGACGCGGACGCGATCGTCGTCGGCGCCGGGCTCGCCGGACTCGTTGCCGCCACGGAGCTGACCGGTGCGGGACGGCGAGTGGTCGTCGTCGACCAGGAGTCGCGGGCGAACCTCGGCGGCCAGGCGTTCTGGTCCTTCGGTGGCCTGTTCCTCGTCGACTCGCCGGAGCAGCGCCGGATGGGCATCCGCGACTCGGTCGACCTCGCGTGGCAGGACTGGTTGGGGACCGCCGAGTTCGACCGCCCTGAGGACCACTGGCCGGGGCTCTGGGCGCGCGCCTACGTCGACTTCGCCGCCGGTGAGAAGCGGGCCTGGCTGCACGAGCAGGGCATGCGATGGTTTCCGGTCGTCGGCTGGGCCGAGCGCGGTGACGGCCGAGCGGGAGGACACGGCAACTCGGTGCCGCGGTTCCACGTGACGTGGGGCACCGGGCCCGGAGTGCTGGAACCGTTCGTCCGCAAGGCGATCGCCGCTGAACGGGACGGACAGCTGACGTTCGCGTTCCGGAACCGGGTGGACGAGCTGACCGTCGACAACGGCACCGTGACCGGGGTCCGGGGCGCCCTCCTGGCGCCGGCCACCGAGTCACGAGGTCACGCGACGAACCGCGAGGTCGTCGACGACATGGAGCTGTCCGCCTCTGCCGTCGTCCTTGCGTCCGGGGGCATCGGTGGCAACCACGACCTCGTCCGGGCCGCGTGGCCGGACCGTCTGGGGACGCCGCCGGAGCACCTGACCTCCGGCGTACCCGCATACGTCGACGGCCGCATGATCGGCATCGCCGAGAGCGCCGGCGCCGCCGTCGTCAACCGCGACCGGATGTGGCACTACGTCGAGGGCCTGCACAACTGGGCGCCGGTCTGGCCGGGACACGCCATCCGGATCCTGCCGGGGCCGTCGTCGATGTGGTTCGACGGCAATGGGAAACGCCTTCCCGCGCCGTACTTCCCGGGGTTCGACACGCTGGGCACCCTCGCGTATCTCCGCCAGACCGGACACGACCACTCGTGGTTCGTCCTCACCCAGAAGGTCATCGAGAAGGAGTTCGCGCTGTCGGGCTCGGAGCAGAACCCCGACCTGACGGGCAAGTCGTGGCGTCAGGTGCTGGCCCGGGTCCGGCCAGGAGCGCCGAAGCCGGTGCAGGACTTCCTCGACCACGGTGAGGACTTCGTGACGGCTACGACGATCCAGGGCCTGGTCGAGCGGATGAACACGCTGACGCCTAACGCCCCGGTCGACGCCGAGGAGATCGAGCGCCAGGTGGCCGAGCGCGACCGCGAGCTCGACAATGCATTCGCCAAGGACGCGCAGATCACGGCGATCCACGGCGCCCGCCGGTACCGCGGCGATCGGCTGATCCGGACGGCAGCTCCGCACAAGTTCCTGGACCCCGCGAACGGCCCGCTCATCGCCGTCCGCCTCTCCGTCGTCACGCGAAAAACTCTGGGAGGCCTTGAGACCGACCTCACCGGCCGCGTGCTCCGGATCGATGGTGAGCCGATCCCTGGGCTGTACGCGGCGGGGGAGGCGGCCGGGTTCGGCGGCGGTGGGATGCACGGGTACCGGTCCCTCGAGGGCACCTTCCTCGGCGGGTGCCTCTTCTCCGGACGCACCGCCGGCCGCGCCGTCGCCGCCGCGGTGCGTTAGCGCACGGTGGCACCGACCAACCGGCCGCGGCGGATCGTCCTCGTCCGGCACGGCGAGTCACAGGGCAATGTCGACGATGCGATCTACGAGACCGTTCCCGACCACGCGTTGACGTTGACACCCACGGGGACCGAACAGGTCACCGAGACCGGGCGCCGGCTGCGCGCATACTTCGGCGACGAGCCGATCACGATGTATGCGTCGCCGTACGTCCGGACCCGGCAGACGGTCGAGGCGCTGGGACTCCGCGTGCGGAGCGAGGACGTGCGGATCGAGCCACGGCTGCGTGAGCAGGACTGGGCGAACTTCCAGGACCCCGCCGACATCGCCGAGCAGAAGCGGCGGCGCAACGAGTACGGCCACTTCTACTACCGGTTCACGCACGGGGAGTCGGGCTCGGACGTCTACGACCGGGTGAGCACGTTCCTCGAGTCGCTGTGGCGCTACATCGAGGCGGTGCCGAGCACGCCCGGGCACCCGCCGATGTCCGGGCACAACGTCGTCATCGTCACCCACGGGCTGACGATGAGGCTGTTCTGCATGCGCTGGTTCCACTGGAGCGTCGAGTACTTCGAGTCGCTGGAGAACCCGGTCAACGGTGGGCATGTGGTGCTGCT
>DATLQE010000049.1:0-11385 GCA_035535335.1 Lapillicoccus sp.
TCGGTCCGATGCCACATGGCACCGGACCGCAGTCGGCCGAGCACGAGGACACCGACCGTGACTACGACGACACTGACCGCGGCCGCGAGGAAGTGGAGCAGGCCCTGCCCGTCCCAGACCCATCGGCGCTGGACATCGGGAAGCTGGTCGAGCAGGTCCGACCCCGCGGGAATGGTGAGCACCGCGAGCGGGATCACGGCGAGGATCGAGAACCGTTGCAGGTAGAAGCCGCGCAGCCACACCGAGATCAACGCGCGGACGCCGGGTTGGAGGGCGCCGTAGACGACGACCGCAAGCGCGGCGAAGACCACCAGCCACTTCAGGACCGACACGTACGCCGTGACCTTGGCGAGGGAAGCCGACCCGGTGGACGTCGTCAGCAGCGCGAAGGCGTCCTCGAGCACGTCGACGACGGCCAGGACCCGGAGCACCCACGCGAGGGAGTGGGCGCCCTGGCCGGCCAGCCAGCCGGCGACAACGATCCCGTAGAGCGCGATGAGAACGACGTCGAGGGCGACGTACATCACCAGCCACTCGGCGCGCTCGGTGGCATATGCAGGGAACGTCGCTGTCCAGCCCTCGATGTTTCCGAGGGCACCTGGCCCCATGAGCGCTGTGAACGACCAGGGTCGGGCCTTGTCGTCCAGAACCTGGCCCGAGAGCCGGTTGATCTCGCCCAGGGCGACGAACAGCGCGACGACCACGCTCACGGTGATCCCCTTGCCGATGCCGAGCACCGGCGTTACCGCCGATGTGGCTGCCGGCGTCGGACCCGCCACTGCCGGCGCGGCATTCTCCGCAGCCATGGACTCTCCTTCAACCGGATCGGTGGCCCGCGTCGACGCCTCTCGACCGTGGTGATCCATCGAAGCAGGACGGCTGTCGTTCCTGCGTGATACTCGTGGGCCGCGTGTCCTCCCGAGCCGGGTGTTCGGCTGGAGCGAGACTGGACTCAAGGAGCAACGGCGATGAGAGACCTCGAGGTGGCCATGACGAAAGACGACGTCGTCGCCGCGCTGGCGTGGTGCGACAACCCCTGGTGTGGCGAGGTCTACGACCTACGCGACGGCTGGGGCGGCCGCTGCCCCTCGTGCCTGGCGCTCGCCGACGAGCACCTGTCCGGGATCCACGTCGTGGTCATCGAGGCGTGCGTGGAGTGCCGGCGCGAGCCTCGGGAACGGCGTCGATCGGCCTGAGCGGCCGCGTCAGGTGAACGCGAAGAGGGCGATCGGCGTCGTCGTCGGCTGAGGCGAGCCGCCGCTCGGCTCAACCGAGACGCCGGCGCCCTGGGCGGTGGCCGCGTCGCCCTGGAGGAGGACGGTCTCGTTCGGACCCGGAGGCACCAGCCCGGCGGAGACGAAGTTGCCCCCGGCCGCCTGCAACCACATCTGGTAGGTCTGCCCGCTCGGCGGTGCGGCCACGTTGTCGGTGACCAGGACGGCCCGGCCGACCGATTTGGACCGGACGATGGTGATCGTGCCGCCGCTGGGCGCCGCCTGCTGGTAGCGCTGCGCGTCCGGCGCCTGCTGGACCTGCGCGGCCACGTCCGTCTGGACCTGCGAGGACGACTTCCAGGGCTGGGTGATCGCCAGCGCGCCCCCGCCACCGAGAACGACCACGGCGGCGGCCGCGGCCAGCCAGCGGTTCCGGCGACGGCGAGCCTGGGACAGCCGAGCGGTCCGGGTCCCCGGCTCCGCCGCGTGGGCGGCCTGTCGCTCGCGGCTGGTCGCCTCAATCCGCTCGCCGGCCTCCCGGCTGACCGAGGGTGGCAGAGGTCGGACCGTGGCGATGTCTCGGAGCACCTGCTCGCGGAGCCGCTCCGGGGGCGTCGCCTGCATCAGCAGTGAGAGCTGCAGCGCGGTCGCCTGGAAGCTGGCGACCTCGGCGCGGCAGTCCGCACATGATGCCAGGTGCTGCTCGAAGTCGGCGCGCTCGACGTCGTCGACGGCGTCGACCGCGTAGGCGCCGGAGAGGGCGTGGATGTCCGCCATGTTGTTCCCGTTCATGAGCTCAGCCCCAGCGTGTCACGCAGGCGGATGAGCCCGTCGCGGATGCGGGTCTTGGCGGTTCCCAGCGGGAGGTCCAGCATCGAAGCGACCTCGGTATGCGTGTAGCCGCCGAAGAAGGCGAGCTCGAGGGCGCTGCGCTGGGCCGGGGTCAGCGTCTGCAGGGCCTTGCGCACTCTCTCGGCCTCCAACGAGGCCTGTGCCGCCTCGGCGGTCGAGTCGTAGTCCACGTCGTGGTTCGCCTCGTGGTAGCCGTGGTCCCGGCGGCCGGCGGCCGCCGCGGATCTCACCCGGTCCACGGCCTTGCGGTGGGCGATGGTCATCATCCACCCGAGCGCGCTGCCGCGATCCGGTTCGAACCGGGTCGAGGTGCGCCAGATCTCGAGGAAGGCCTCCTGGGTGACCTCTTCGGACTGGGCCGGGTCGCGGACGACCCGGAGGACCAGACCGTAGAGTCGTGGGGCGACGGCGTCGTAGAGCAGCGCGAACGCTCCCTCGTCACCCCACGACGACTGTCGCAACAGGCTGCCCAGGCGAGCGTTCGGATTGGTGCCCTCCGGCGACTCATCGCCGGAGGGCACGGCCCGGAGCTCAGCCATGACGAGCATTCTGCTGCGTCATCTTCTGTTGCGCCTGCTGCTGTCCGTCTGCGTTGTCAATCGCGACGGTCAGGGCATGAGGACGGAGTCGACGATGTAGACCGTCGCGTTGGCTGTGGTCACGTTGCCGCAGACGACGTTGGCATTCTCCTTGCCGACGGTGAACATCTCGCCCGACCCCTTTACGGTGAGCGTCGTCCCGGCCAGTGTCTTGTGGTCCCCCGCCAACTGGTCCGGCGCGATCTTTCCGGAGACGACGTGGTTCGTGAGGATCTTGGTCAGCGTCTCCCTGTCGGCCAGGACCTTGTTGAGAGTGTCCGCAGGGATCTTCGCGAAGGCGTCGTTCGTCGGCGCGAAGACCGTCACGGCCGGCGCGGAGTTCAGCGTGTCGACCAGGTTCGCCGCCTTGACCGCGGTGACCAGCGTTCCGAGGACGGGGTTGTTGCTGGCAGCGGTGGCGACGGGGTCGGTGGCCATACCGGTGAAGGAGCCCTTGCCGTCCTTGGGCACCGCCGAGCAGGCCGCGCCGAACGGCTGGCCCATCATGTCGGAGCCACTCGTCATCGAGCCGGACGATGTCGTCGAGCTCGACGTCGAGCCGGACGAGCTCGAGGTGGTCGACGGAGCCGCTGCTCCGCCCGAGGAGGGTGTACTGGTCGAGCCGCACGCGGCCAACCCGATCGGCAGTGCGGCCGCCAAAGCCACGAAGGCGGTGGCGCGGTGGGCGCTCCTGATCCGTGCGTTCATGTCTGTTCCTACTTCCCTGCTGGTGTCTGTGTCTCGCACTGGTATTCGAGGTGTCAGCAGCCCTGGATTGCATTGTCAGGATTGGCTTTTCGTCACGAAACGAGAATGACGACCTGCTGGATGCCGCTCGACCCGTTCGGAAACGGCGTCAGTCGTTCATCGGTCTGGACCGCTCCGGTGAGGTCGGTCGCCCGGACAGCCAGGGTGTGCTGGCCCGTCGTCGCATCCCACGGCAGGTACCACTGCCGCCAGTAGTCCACGCCGCCGTCCGGCCCGAGTTGCCCGCGCTGCCAGGCGCCCCCGTCGACCTGGACCTCGACGGCACCGATTCCACGGTGTTGAGCCCAGGCGACGCCGGCGAGGACGGTCCGGCCGGGTGGGACCGTCGACAGCGGAGTCGGCGTGTCGATCCTGGCGGAGGTCTTGATGGGCGCGTCCGTCGCCCACTGTCGCCGGGTCCAGTAGGCCTGCTGCGACGCATACGTCGTCAGCGTCAGCCTGGTCAGCCACTTGGTGGCACCGACGAACCCGTAAAGCCCTGGGATGACGAGCCGGGCCGGAAAGCCGTGGACGTCCGTGAGCGGTTCGCCGTTCATCCCGACCGCGATGATGGCGTCGCGCCCGTCGCGGGCGACGGCCAGCGGCGTGCTGATGGTGAACCCGTCGATGGCCGTGCTGAGGATCTGGTCGGACTGCGAGCCGACGTCCGCGCGGCCGAGGAGGTCGGTGAGTCGGACCCCGAGCCAGCGGGCCGCTCCGACGTAGCCGCCGCCGACCTCGTTCGAGACGCAGGTCAGGGTGATGTCGCGCTCGATCATCGGCATCCGCAGCAGCTCGTCGTAGCTCACGGTGAACGGGTTGCGCACGTCGCCGTCGACGTCGAGTGACCACGATCCGACGTCCACGCGCGGGACGGTGAGGTTGGTGTCGACGCGGTAGAAGCTCCCGGTCGGCGTGCGGAACGGGGAGATGCCCGCGACGGTCGACTCGACACCAGCGGGCAGCGGGCTGGCTGGGCTCGCGGGTCGGGGGAGCGTGACCCCGGCCGAGTCGATCGGCCGCTCGGTGAGCCGCTGACCGAGTGCCCCGGCGACCGCCGCCCCGGCGGTGATGCCAGCGGCGCCCAGGAGGAAGGTGCGCCGCGACGCGCCGGAGCGGCCCGCATCCGCCGACGCTCGATGTAGCAAGCGGTGGAGGCCCAGCAGTGTGGCCACCCCGACGAGCGCGGTCGCGACGGCCGGGAGCAGGTCGACTGGGCGAGTGGCCGGTCGTGACATCACTGCCGCTCCCGCGGCTACCACGAGGACCAGAAGCAGTCCCACCCCAAAGGCCGGACGGCCCCTCGAGACGAGGCCGGCGACAGCGGCGAGGGCGAGGGTGACCAGTAACACCGAGGCCAGGAGTATCGGCTTGTCGGCAGTGCCGACCTTCGCGATGACGAGCTCCTTGACCGGTGTGGGGGTGAGGTCGATGACGACCGAACCCACCGAAAGGACCGGCGACGCGGCGGGAGTCGTCACCGCCGCGACGAGGTGACCCACGGCGATCCCCGCGAGCGCCGCGAGCAGCCCGCACGCGGCATACCACGTCCGGGGGCCGGCCGTGGGCACGGCCGTGGCGGCCGTCTCGGTGCGCACGTCGGTCACCCCCGTATTTCGTCGGGGCCCTCCTGACAGGATTGGGCCGTGACCGACGAGGTGGAGGTGAGCGACGAGACCCGGCCGAGCGAGGAGACTCGACCGCGTCCGTTCTTTCTCCGCTGGACCACGATCGCGCCGGCCCTGGGCATCGTCGCCCTGCTGCTCACCTGGGGCCGCGAGGGACTCGTGGCCATACCGCTGATCCTCGTGGCCGTCCTCCTCGCCGCGTCGGTGCTCGCCGCCGTGCAGCACGCCGAGATCGTGGCGCACCGGGTCGGCGAGCCGTTCGGCTCGCTGGTTCTGGCGGTCGCGGTCACGATCATCGAGGTCGGACTCATCGTCACCCTCGTGGTCGGAGGCAAGGGGGACACGTCCACGCTCGCCCGCGACACCGTGTTCGCGGCGGTGATGATCACCTGCAACGGCATCGTCGGCATCTCCCTGCTGGCCGGCTCGCTGCGACACGGACTCGTGGTGTTCAACAAGGAGGGCACCGGCGGCGCGCTCGCCACGGTCGCGACGCTGGCCACGGTCTGCCTCGTGCTGCCGACGTTCACGACGAGCCATCCAGGCCCGGAGTTCTCCACCTCGCAGCTCGCCTTCGCCGCGGTCGCCTCTCTGCTGCTCTACGTGCTCTTCGTCCTCACGCAGACCCGGCGGCACCGCGACTTCTTCCTGCCGATCGACCGGCACGGGCGGCTCATCGAGGACGACGACGACCATGCTCCGCCACCCGGCAGCTCGTGGAAGCTCAGCCTTCCGCTGCTCCTCGTCTCCCTGGTTGGCGTCGTGGGGCTGGCCAAGGTGTTGTCACCGGCCATCGACTCGGTCGTGGCAGGGATCGGACTGCCGCCGTCGTTCGTGGGCGTCGTCATCGCCCTCCTGGTCCTCGCGCCGGAGACGCTGGCGGCGCTGAATGCGGCGCGGCGCAACCGTTTGCAGATCAGCCTCAACCTCGCGCTGGGTTCGGCGATGGCCAGCATCGGCCTGACCATCCCGACGCTGGCGTTGGCGACCATCTGGTTGGACAACCCGCTGCTGCTGGGTCTCGGGGCAACCCAGATGGTTCTCCTCGCGATCACCGTTGTCGTGGGGATGCTCACCGTGGTTCCCGGTCGCGCGACCCGGTTGCAGGGTGGCGTGCACATCGTCCTGCTCGCGGCCTACATCTTCCTCGCCGCCAACCCCTGAGGTCCGCCGTGTACGTTCCGCACCACTTCGCCCTGGAGGACCTCGACGAGATCCGGGAGCTGGTCCGCGCCGTGCACGTGGGACAGCTCGTCACCGTCGGGCCCGACGGTGCTCCGGACGCCAGCCTGCTGCCGGTGCTCTGGGAGGGCGACGAAGTCGTCGTTCACCTGGCCCGGGCCAACGCGCACTGGCGTCGGATCACGGACGGCTCTCCTGGCCTCGTCGTCGTGACCGGACCGGACGCATACATCACCCCTCGTTGGTATGCGTCGAAGCGCGAGCACGGGCGCGTCGTGCCGACATGGAACTACTCCGCGGTGCACCTGTCCGGTCCGGTGACGGTCCACGACGACCCCGAGTGGCTGCGGACGGCCGTGACCCGGCTGACCGACCACCACGAGGGTCGGACGGCGGACGGCGACGCGTGGGCGGTGCACGATGCGCCAGAACGCTTCGTCGCGGGTCAGCTGCGCGCCATCGTCGGTGTATCCATGACGGTCACGGCCGTGGAGGCCAAGGCCAAGTTGAGCCAGAACCGGTCCACTGAGGACCAGCGCGGGGTCGTGGAGGGCCTGGCCGGGTCAACCGACCTCGGTGCGGCCGCGGTGCGCGAGGCGATGGTCCGCATCCAGGGCGGTCACTGAAATCCCGCCCGCGCCAACGGATGCAGCAGCTCCCGCTCTTCGTACGAGAGGTGGGACAGCAGCGCATCGGTGACGAGGTCGAGCACCTCCTGCAGCTTCTCGGTGCTGGAGTGCTCGTCAGCGACGAGGGCGACGAGCGCCCGGTCGAGATGGTCCAAGAGGTCCTCGATGATCTCGTGCTCCTCGGCGAGGCGGTCGAGGACCGGGCCGGCGCCGTCGACGCGACGCAGGTGCGGGAAGACGCTGACGTCCTCGAGGGTGTGGTGGCCGGTGACGATGCGGCAGTACTGCTCGCAGTAGGCGCCGAGGGTCCAGTTGTTCTGCCGCAGCGTCATCCGGTTGATCGCCGACCGGGCCGAGCCGACCGAAGTACGGCCGTCCGCGACCTGCTCGACGATGTCGCGGAGCCGGGCGAGCTCGGAGCGGAGGGCATCGTGGACGTCGATGAGGTGCTGAGGCGCGGCCTGCTGGGCGGCGGAGTAGGTGAACGAGGCTGGCGCCGGGAAGGTCGGGCGGGTGCTCTCGTCCCAGGCCGCCTGGTCGCTGAACCGGGCTCCGTCGTCCGGAGTCGGACGAACGTCGAGCTCCCGGTCCCCCGGCGACATCGGCGCACCGGTGGCGACGGCCTCAGCTGTCGGCCGCGCCGCGGTGCCTCCCGCCCCACTTCGTCTCGCTTCGTCGACCAGGTCGCGGACCATCGGGGCGACCTCCTCGGCGAAGCGGCGTACGTCGTCGACGTCGTCCGTGCCGAGGATGAACGTGCTCATCCCGTCCTCCAGCGCGAGGGCGGCGAGCTGCTCGGCCCAGTTCGCGGCAGTTCCGGAGAGGGGGCCGCCTCGCCCGCGTCCCGGTGTGAACGAGCCGAAGGCGTTGTAGAGGCGACGTACCGACGACGGGTCGCGGCCGGCGTCCCGCGCCGCCTGGTCGATCACGTCGTTCATGCCCTTGAGCTGGTCGGGGTCGGCGTAACCCATGCTGGGAAGCCAGCCGTCCGCATACCGACCAGTCAGTCTCAGCATCCGCGGCTTGTAGGCACCGAGCCAGATCTCGACCGGGTGGGCGGGTGCGGGGCCGGGGTGCAGGCCGGCCGCACGGTGATGACGGCCGTCGACCTGCACGGAGGGGCCGTCCGGGCGCCAGACGCCCCGGATCACCTCGATGGCTTCGCGCAGGGCGTCGACGCTCTCGGCCGGCTGTAGCCGGCTTCCGCCGGCGGCGACGATCGCGTCCCAGAACGCTCCGGCGCCGAGTCCGAGATCCACGCGCCCACCAGTGACGAGGTCGAGGGTGGAGACGCTCTTGGCCAGGACCACAGGAGGGCGTAGGGGGAGATTCGCGACGTTGAGGGCGAACCGGAGGGTGCTGCTGCGTGCCGCGAGGACGGTCAGGAGGGTCCAAGCATCGAGGTGCCGAGACTGGTACGGGTGGTCTTGGAGGGTGACCAGGTCGAGGCCGCTGACCTCGGCGATCTCGGCGAGGAGGAGGAGCCGGTCGAGATGCGCCGCTTCGGGCGTGGGGAACAGTCCGAACCGCAGCTCCTGCCCGTAGTCCACCCGGCAACCCTAGGCAGGCCGGTGTGGACAGTCGGTGGCCCTGTCGGACCGGTGCTCCAGTGTTCGAACAGACGTTCGACACCGGGGGGAAGTCCAATGGCGGTCACTCCCACCACGGTGAGAAACCTCAAACGCCGGCACCGGCGGCATCACCATCACAAGACGCGCGGCAGCTGGAAGGCTCATCCGGAGCCGGGCGGCCGGACCCGTTGGACGACGGTCACGGGCCGCGAGTACCTGAGCTACCGTCGCGCTTTCCAAGACCCCTTCGCCCATCCGGTCTCCGAACGAGAGATTCCGGCCGTCGAGGTCGACCTGCCCCCGCCCTTGTAGCCGACCGATCGAGCCAGGCCGGAGCTCGACTCGCCATGCCGAGCGTCTGGTAGGCAGGACGGATGACTCAGCTGCCCGCATACCCGCCCGTTCGGTACACCGGGGACACCGGGGAGGTGTCGGCCACGATCCGGCCCACCGACCACGAGCCCGAGCTCGTCTACCCGAAGGGCACGCGGGTGCACCACCTGGCCACCGGTGCCTCGACCGACGGGCTGTTCGGGCTCTACCGCTGGGAGTTCGGACCGGGCGTCGGCGGTCCCGATCCCCACTTCCACCGGACGATGGCCGAGTCCTTCTACATCCTCACCGGGGAGGTGGAGATCTACGACGGCCGCCAGTGGCTCACGACGGGACCCGGGGACTTCGCGCACGTGCCGCCGGGCGGCCTGCACGGCTTCAAGAACGTCGAGGGCACCGCCGCGACGATGCTCCTCCACTTCGCACCGGGAGCGCCGCGGGAGGCGTACTTCGAAGGACTGGCGCGGCGCCAGGCCGGCGAGACGATGAGCGACGCGGAGTACGACGAGTTCATGCGGCACCACGACAATCTCTGGGTGTCCTGAGCGTCACAGCCCCAGGGCAGCGAGTCGGAGGCGCAGGGCCAGGCGCTCGGTCGGGTCGTCGAGGTGCAGCGGTGCGACTTCGCTCATCCGCATCATGCGGTGCCGCAACGTATTGACATGAAGCCCAAGGCTTTTCGCTGCTGCTGTCGGCTCGCCGGGGTGGTCGAGCCAGGCCGCGAGCGACACGAGGTATGCGGTATGTCGCCGACGGTCCTGCTCGGCCAGGGCGGCGACGGGTCCCGCCAGCACGTCCCGTGGGCCGCGACGGGCGACGGCCTCAACGGCGTCGGCGACGGTCATCCTCGCCCAGTGCTCCTCGGCCGTCGCGGCGGTACCGAGCGCGGGGTCGTCACGTCGGAGGCTGGCGACCTGGGCGGCGGTTCGCGCCGAATCGGCAAGGTCAGCCGGCACCGACGACGGGACTCCGGCCGCCACCCAGGTCCGCCCCTCGGGGTCATCGCCGGCGGTCAGGACGCCCACCAGCCAGGGCCAGGTCCCCGGTTGTGGGCGCCGTCCCGGCGTCATCGCGGCGGCAACCACCGTGTACGCGAGCTCGTCGACGTCGGTGGTCAACGGCTGCCGCCAGCCCGCGCGTCGGAACCGTGACTCCCACACGTCGAGATCGCCCTCGACACCGCTTGGGGTCGCCGCCGGACCAGTCGGGCCCAGGACGACCACCCGCCAGGGACCGGGTGGCAACCAGGTCGGGGCGGCTGGGTCGACCGGTCCGCCACGTAACAGCGCTCGGAGGCGCTCGGCGGACAGGCGCCGGGTGACGTCGGCGAGCGCCCGGTTGCGGAGGAGGTGCAAGGCAACGACGGAGGCGGTACGCCGGAGCTCGGCGACGACGTCTCCGGGCGGCGCGTCGTCAACCACCGCCCAGATGGCCCCGAGCCACTCGCCTCCGGCGCGAACCGGGACGACGTAGCGGGGCCTCTCCAAGTCGGCCCCCGGCGGGACGAGGAAGGCCTGATCCGAGCGAGCCAGCCGCCGGAACACGCCGCGTGAGCGCAGATAGGCCACGACGGGGGCGGGGACGCGCCGCCCGAGAACAGTTGAGACGCGAGCGGTGTCGGTGACGTCCTGACGAGTGGAGTACGCGAGGACCCGCGAGTGCGCGTCCTCGATCGTCACCGGCGCGTCTACGAGGGCGGCGGCCGCGTCGGCCAGGGCCAGCAGGTCGGCCTCGCCTCCAGGGTCGGCCCGGGCGACGTCTGGCGCGGCGGCCCGGTCCACGATGTCCTGCACCACTCCGACGAGATGGACCCACGAGGCGGCGTCGTCGAGCTCCAGGAGAGCCACGCCGGAGCGGCGAGCGGCCGCCCGGACGCCGCGGGCCCGAGCGGGGCCACGGCGCAGGAGGACGCCGGCCGCCCCGGCCGCGCCGGCCCGTTCCAGGAGCGCGACGGCAGTGGACGCGTCGGCGACGGCGGCACCGACGACGAGATCGCCGCGAAGGTCGGTCGCGCTGTCAGCCGGCTCAGCGATGACGATGTCGGTGACCGAGGCGCCCGGAGCCGCCACCACAGTGCGGAGGACCCCGCCTCCCAGTGCGGCGACCACGTCGGGGACAGCGACCATGTGACCTCGAAAGCAGTTGTCCTAAGAGCACCATAACGGCACCGCAGATTGTGTGCATGCTACAACAGCCGGGCTCTGTGTTCACGGCATCCTGAGAGGCGACCCACCGCATACCCCTCACCGAAAGAGGTCCCGATGCCCGTCACCGCCGCCGGTCAGTCACTCGACCACTTCGCCCCGAACCGGGTCGCCGTCGTCGGCGCCGGCATGGTCGGCCTCGCCACCGCCTGGTTCCTCCAGGAGCGCGGTGTCGAGGTCACCGTCGTCGACCGGGCCAGTGTCGCCGCCGGGTCCTCCTGGGGCAACGCCGGCTGGTTGACCCCCGGGATCACCACGCCGCTGCCCGAGCCGGCCGTCCTCAAGTACGGCGTCCGTGCCGTCCTCAGCCCGAGCTCGCCGGTCTACGTCCCGCCGAGCGCCAACCCGTCGTTCCTGAGGTTCGTCGCCGGCTTCACCCGGCACAGCACGGCGGCGCACTGGCGCCGGTCGATGGGCCAGCTCGTCCCCATCAACCGGCTGGCACTG
>DATLQE010000050.1:0-7829 GCA_035535335.1 Lapillicoccus sp.
GCCGGTCACGCTAGCCGACGCGCCGAAGTGGGTATGCGTCGTCAGGACGACGAGTGCTCGTAGCCTCGGGGGCGTGGCGGAATTGACCGAGCCCTGCCCGAACTGCGGAGCGATGATGCGGTGGGAGACGTCCCACGAACGATGCCCGGGCTGTGGCTGGATCCGGCCGTGCTGCGAGGGCGCGCCCGGCCCGGTGCCGTCCGAGACCGACCCCCAGGTCGCCTCACGTCATTGAGACGGACCGTTTATCCCCGGCCGAGGAACTCCAGCACCCGCTTGGTCAGCAGGCTCGCCGCCTCCTCGTCGTACTGCGGCAGCGAGGAGTCCGCGAAGAGGTGCACGTTGCCGGGATAGACGAACAGCTCCGCGTCAGGGACCAGCGACACGAGCTCACGCGCGGCGTCGATGTCGCCCTCGCCGGCGAAGAACGGATCGGCGTCCATGCCGTGGATCTGGACCGGGACGCCGTCGGGCCATGGGCCGAAAGCCCACTCGCCGGTCACCGGGACGCATGACTCGCAGAGCACGGCGCCCCTCGCCCCGGACCGGGTTTGGGCCAGCCGCTGGGCCGGCATGACGCCCCACGAGAATCCCAGGTAGACCAGGTCCTGCGGCAGCTTCGCCGCTTCGGCATCGGCCAGCGCGTCGAAGTCCGGTGCGTCACCCGACCGGGTGAACGCCGCTCCGTCGTCGACGCTGTCAAAGGTCCGCCCGTCGAACAGGTCAGGGACGTTCACGATGTGACCGGCAGACCGCAGCTGGTCGGCGAAGGCCAGGACGCCGGGCGTCAGGCCTTGGATGTGGTGGAACAGAAGGACGTTCGCCATACGGATGCTCCTTGGGGTTGGGTGCTTGGGGATCAAGGGCGCCAGTCGGCGGGAGGATCCTCCCCGACCAGCCCGTCGATCGACTCACGGATGAGATCGGCGTGCCCGGTGTGTCGCCCGTACTCCTCGACCAGGTCGAAGACGACTCGGCGCAGGCTGGCCCGTGCGCCGTCCGGCCACGCCTCGTCGACGAGCTGGTCGAGCCCGCCCTCGGCGAGGGCCGCCGCGAACCGGGCACGCGACCGTTCGACCGCGCCGTCCCACAACGCATACAGCTCTTCTGGTGCGTCGTCGCGGGCACTCTCGAACGGCCAGTCGGGGTGGGCATCCCAGTCAACGGTCTCCCACGGCGGCCCCGGCGACTCGCCGCGCAGCCTGGTGCTGAAGTAGTAGTCCTCGACGAAGGCCAGGTGCTTGAGCAGCGCTCCCAGGGTCAGCGACGAGGCGCCTACGTGTGCGTGGAGGCCGTCGGCATCGAGGCCACCGGCCTTCCAGCGGAACGTCGTCCGCAGCCGGTCGAGGGCGGCCGACAGGTGCTCGACCTCGGTCCCCGCGATCGGCGGCTCCCACGGCGGGTCAACGTGGGGTTCGACGGGTTCCGCGGGTTCGATGGGTCGCTCGATGTCTCTCGTGTCGGTCATGGCAGCACCCTAGAGGCGGTTGCGGACGGATCGTTTCCGCAACGCGTGCGACCCTGTCCTCGTGGACGAGTCGAACCCCACCGCCCGCGCCCTCCTGTGCCTGCAGCTCCTGCAGGACCAGCCCGGCATCACCGCGGACCGCCTGGCGCGAGGACTCGGCTGCTCGACGCGGGCCGCCCGGCGCTACGTGGCCATCCTGCGCGAAGCCGGTATGCCCGTCCACTCGACCCGCGGACCGTACGGCGGCTACCGGCTGGGCAGCGGCGTCCGGGTGCCCCCGGTGATGTTCAGCGCCACCGAGGCACTCGGTCTCGTCATGGCCGTCCTCGATGGTCATCACGACGCCGGGGACGAGTCCGAACCGGTCGGCGCAGCTCTGGGCAAGGTGGTGCGGGCCCTACCGGCCGGGGTTGCCGACCAGGTGCAGGCGATCCGCCAGACGACGGCGCCGGCACCGGACCGCGGCGCGGCCCGACCGGATCCCGCCACGACCATCGTTCTCGTGCAAGCCTGTTCGCAGGAGCGACGCGTGCGGATGCGCTACCGGTCAGAGGCCGGCAAGGAGTGGCTCACCGTGGTCGACCCCTGGGCCGTGGTCGTGCGCCATGGTCGGTGGTACCTCCTGTGCCGAGCCCGGAGCCGGACCGGCGGCCGAGGATCCACCGAGGGCACGGTGCGCGCATACCGGCTCGACCGGATGCGCGACGTCGAGCCGCTGGACGAACCGTTCGAACGTCCCGCCGACCTTGACCCGGTGGCCATGCTCGAGACCCACCTCGCGGTCGGGTGGGAGTACGACGTAGAGGTCGTCATCGACGCTCCGGTCGAGAACGCCCGGCGCTACCTCTCGCCGGCGCTCGGCCGGCTCGACCCGCTGGGGCCGGAGACCACACGACTGACGGGGTCGACGAGCAACCCTTACTGGTATGCGGAGCAGCTCGCCGTCATCCCCGCGGCCTTCCGCGTCGTCCGAGGTCCGGAGGTCCAACACACGGCGCGGGAGCTGGGCCGCCGGATGCTCGCCGCCGCAGGAGCGAGCTAACCTGCGCCGTGGACCCTCGACTGTCGCGGACACCGGTCGTGACCCCCTTCGCCGAAGCCGTCCACGGCTTCGTTGCCGGACTCTATGTCGCCGGCTCCGTCGCGTCCGGTGACTACCGACCGGGCGTCAGCGACATCGACACCGTCGCGCTGGTCGACCGGCCGCCGCGCCCGGCGCTTCGGCGGCTCCTGGTCGAGACGCACGAGCGGCTGATCCGGACCGTCCAGGGCGCTGACGTCCTGCATTGCGTCTACGTAGCTCGTCCGGCGGTCGAGGACCTCTCGCACCGACATTGGACCTGGGCCTTCGGCGAGCTGTTCCGCCGGCCGCTCAGCGGCATCGCCCGCGCCGAGCTGCTGGCCGAACCGGTCGTCGTCCTGGGTCCTCCGCCGTCGGCGTGGCTGGCGCCGATGGCGGAGGACGCACTGCGGGACGCAGCCAGGTCCGAGCTGGCGGGCTACTGGACGACCGCGCTGCGCAAGCGCTCGATCTGGCTCGAGGACGTCTATGTCGACGTCGGTCTCACCACCCTGGCCCGGGCGGACGCCACCATCCGCGAGGGTCGTCTGGTCACCAAGTCGGAGGCGATCGGTCGCCTCGCGGGCATGGGCGTCCCTTCCCGCCTGGTCGACGAGATCGCCCGGCGACGGTCGGGCGACGACGTCGTGCTGGCCGTGGCCGAGCGACGCGATCGTGCCCTCGTCGTCCGAACCCTCATGCGAGAGGGGATCGCCGGTCTCCTGAGCTGAGCCGGTCAGGCCGGGACGAGCTGCCGGCGCAGGACGTCGGCTCCCGGACCGGTCACGTCGGCGAGCCCGGCCGGTCGGCCGGTGAGCAGCAGGAGTAGCGCTCTGATCGGACCACTGATCTCGGGACCGTCGCCAGCGGACCAGGCGTGGTCGGTCGCGACCAGCCGGAACTCGCGGAGGGGGATGTCGCGGAAGACCCGGTTCCTGCCCGTGCCGTCGAACGAGCGGACCCGCGTCGCGGCCTCGGCCGCCGCGTCGGCAGGGATCTCGATCTCGAGCTGCAGGGGAACCGCGATGTCCATGCCGTGGACGAGGTTGTCGATCAAGGTTTCCCGATGCGTGACCCCAGGGTTGTGGCGACGCTGCCCGACCGTGGCGCGGATCGCCGCGACGATGGCCTCCGTGGACAGGGCCGCAGCCTGCCTCCGGCTCGACTCGTGGATGATCCGGTTGACGTCGAGGGCATGGCTCGGATTCCGAAGGACCACCCGCATCGCCTGGGCCAGCGTCATCTGCTGCAGTGTGAGGTGAGCGCCGACGTCGCGGACCGTCCAGCCTTCGCACAGAGACGGGTGCTCCCACTGGTCGTCGTCGAGCGACTCCAGCAGCTCGGCAACCCGGCCGCGTTGGCTGTCGATCGCGCTCCAGATCTGGTCGTCGGTCAGCATCGTGGTGTTCCTTTCACGCGAAGACCGGCTCGGCGGTCCTGGTCCGCTTGATCTCGAAGAAGTCGGGGAAGCTGGTCAGCAGCAGGCAGCCGTCGAAGATGCGAGCCGCGTCGTCTCCTCGGGGGATGGAGTTGAGGACCGGGCCGGAGAAGGCAACGCCGTTGAGGGACGTCGACGGCGTCCCACCTTCGTCGCCGACCGCCGCCATTGCCGTGAGGTGGCTGCGCCGCAGCTCATCGTCGTATTCCGTCGTGTCGAACGCCGCGACGAGGTCCTCGGGCAGGGCGGTTCGCGCGAGGGCCGAGCGCATGGCCTCTCGACACTCGTCCGAGCTGGCATACCGCCAGTGGTCGAAGATGACCTCCCCGAAGCCGGTGTAGAGGTCGCGGAGGGCTCGGTTGCCGAACCGGTATGCGACGGCCGTTGCGACCCGCGCCGCACCCGACACCTGGCGGAGGTAGTCGACGTACGTGGGGTCGTCGACGCGGTGCTCGTTGAGCAGGTAAAGGCTCATGACGTGCCAGTTGACCTCGACCGCACGGCGCTGCCCCACCTCCAGCAGCCATCGCGAGCCGATCCAGGCGTACGGGCAGACGGGGTCGAACCAGAAGTCCACGGCGACCGCCGGTGCGCTCATCTCCATCGCCTCCTGCTAGCCTGAACTGGTACTGATCTCGAACTAATATAGTTCGACTATAGGACGATTACAAGGGGTTGGCATGACCCGCGAGCTGCCCACCAGCCTGCTGATGTTCATCGCGCAGCGGTCGGCCGAGGGCCGGATCTACCAGGCCGTCCGGGACGCGGGGTTCACCGACTTCACCGCCGCCCAAGGGCGGCTGGCCGCGGGGATCGACCCCGACGGCACCCGGCTCAGCGTCCTTGCCGAGCGGGCGCAGGTGGCCAAGCAGACCGCCACGGCCCTCGTCGACCACCTCGAGCGGGCCGGCTACGTCGAGCGCCTCCCCGACCCCGTCGACGGGCGAGCCCGGCTGGTTCGTCTGAGCGCCCGAGGTCGGAAGGCCATCCCCGTCGCCCGCGCTGAGGAACGAGCCATCGAGCAGGAGTGGACGCAGCATCTGGGAGCCCGCCGCATGCGCCAACTTCGCGAGGCCCTGGAGTTGCTGCGCGAGATCACCGACCCGTACCTCGAGGGCTAGCCTCGCTGCGCCCCGCCGGGGAGTTGCGCGGGGTGACGAGCCGTCGAAGACTGGCCGAGTGAGCAAGGACCTCAGTGACGCCGACAACCGGAACAAGCTGAAGGACGAGTCCTTCGCGATGCCGGATCAGCGCAAGTACCCGATCCCCGACATCGAGCACGCCCGGAACGCCCTGGCCAGGGTCGCCCAGCACGGCACCGCCGAGGAGCAGAAGAAGGTGCGCACCGCGGTCGAGAAGCGCTATCCCAGCCTCAAGAACGACGACTGACCCAAACGCCCGAACCAGACGGCACCTGACGGCGGAGCTCGCTCGGCCGGAGATGTGAATCGGCCGAACCGGCGCGTGTTTGGTGTGCCGTTTCGCCGGCTCGGTGCCACAGTGAGCGACGTGGACGAGGGGTGGGCTCTCGGCATCGCCTGGACCGTCTTTCTGGTCCTCCTGGCCGTTCTGGCGTACGTCGTCCTGAGGCGGCGATCGTGAGGTCTCGCCACGCGCTCCCAGCGGTGATGCTCGCGGTTCTCGCCCTCACCGGTTGCGTGACGACGGCCGTGAACTCCGGCGCATACGTCGAGAACGGCAAGGCGGCCCTGGACTCGACCATCAGCGCTACCGCGAGCGCCCAGCTGGCCCTGCAGGCCCGCCTGTCCGGTGACGCCCCGAGGACCTTCACGGACGTCGTCGTGACCGAGAGCGAGCAGTCGATCGCCCCGATCGAGAGCAGCTTCGGCGGAGTGGACCCGCCGACCCCCTCGGACGACGCCCTGCGGGACGCGGTCCTCGACGCCGTCGGAACCGCCGGGGACGCCCTGTCGGACGCCCGCGTGGCCATCCGGCGCGACGACATGACGGCCCTGACCGAAGCCGGCGCCGACCTCCAGGCGGCCCAGACCGCGCTCCAGTCGTTGCGGGAGAGCCTCGGGTGAAGAAGCTCTTCGCCCTCATGCTCGGCGTGCTCACCGCCATCGGCGGGTTCGTCGACATCGGCGACCTGGTGACCAACGGCCTGGTCGGGGCCCGGTTCGGCCTGTCCCTGGCCTGGGTGGTCGTCGTGGGTGTCGTCGGTATCTGCGTCTTTGCCGAGATGAGCGGCCGTGTGGCGGCGGTCAGCGGCCGCGGCACGTTCGACCTGATCCGCGAGCGGCTGGGGCCCCGTGTAGGGGTGGCCAACCTGGTTGCGTCGATGTTGGTCACCTTCCTCACGTTCGCCGCCGAGATCGGTGGCGTGGCGCTGGCCCTGCAGCTGGCCACGAGCGCGAACCGGTACCTGTGGATCCCGATCGTGGGGGCGGCCGTGTGGCTGGTCCTGTGGCGGGTCACGTTCGCGACGGTCGAGAATGTGTTCGGTATGGCCGGGCTGGCCCTCATCGTCTTCGCGGTGGCGGTGTGGAAGCTGGGCCCCGACTGGTCGGCCCTGGCGTCCGACGCGCTGCGACCGAGCGTCCCTGAGGAGGAGAGCCTGCCGGTCTACTGGTACTACGCCATCGCCCTCTTCGGTGCCGCCATGACCCCGTACGAGGTGTTCTTCTTCTCCTCCGGGGGTGTGGAGGAGCGCTGGTCGGCCAAGGACCTGCCGACGATGCGCGCCAACGTCTTCGTCGGGTTTCCGCTGGGCGGTCTGCTCTCTCTGGCCATCGCCGCGGCGGCCACGATCGTCCTCATGCCAGCGAAGGTCGAGGTCGACTCGCTGGGGCAGATCGCGCTGCCGGTCGTCCTGGCCACCGGGAAGATCGGCCTGGCGTTTCTGCTCGTCGGCTTCTTCGCCGCGACGTTCGGGGCCGCGTGCGAGACAAGCCTCTCCATCGGGTACAGCGTTGCCCAGTACCTCGGCTGGCAGTGGGGCAAGTTCGTCGAACCTCTTCGGGCCGCCCGCTTCCACACCGTCCTGCTGTTGGCGACGATCGGCGCCGTCGCCCTGCTGCTGACCACCGTCGACCCGATCATGCTGACCGAGTACTCCGTGGTCTTCAGCGCGATTGCGCTACCTCTGACCTATCTGCCCATTCTCGTCGTCGCGAACGACCGGACGTACCTCGGTGACCATGCCAACGGCCGGGTGGCCAACGGTCTCGGCTCCGTGTACCTCGTCGTCGTCCTCGCCGCGTCCCTCGCCGCCATCCCGCTGATGCTCCTCACCAAGGCCGGCCAGTGAACCACGACGAGGACCTCTTCGACATCGGGTTGCGGCTGCTCGACCGCCAGATGGTCGGGAACGAGGACGAGCTGCTCGGGAACGTCGACAACCTTCTCGTCGACACGGTCGACGACCGGTTTACGGTCACCGCGATCGTCAGTGGGCCGGCCGGTCTCGGGCCCCGCTTCGGTGGTCGGGTGGACGGGTGGATGCGCGCCGTCTGGCGACGACTGCGTCCCGAAGCCGACCCGACGCCCATCGTCATCCCGATGGCTCATGTCGAACGGATCGAGGCTGCGGTGACCCTGGACGACACGGCCCGGCAGCTCGTCGCCGACGGCGTCCAGCTCGAACGATGGCTGCGTCACTACCTGATTGCCCGCATTCCGGGCGCGACTGGCGGTCCGGACCGACTCGCCGGCGAACCGGTCGGCCTCACGGGGGACGCCTCGCCCCCCAGCACACCCATCCCCCGGGGTGCCCACCTGATCAGCGACCTCATCGGCGCCAAGGTATGCGACAGCACCGGGAACAGCCTCGGCCTCGTTCTCGACGTGTCCTCGGCGCCTCCGCACCACGGACGCCACCGGGTCGGACCGCTACCGCTGAC
>DATLQE010000051.1:0-7986 GCA_035535335.1 Lapillicoccus sp.
GAAGACCCAGCAGAAGACACGAGGCAGATGAAGGTCCAGCCGAGCGTCAAGAAGATCTGCGACAAGTGCAAGGTGATCCGCCGCAACGGGCGGGTCATGGTGATCTGCGACAACCTGCGCCACAAGCAGCGTCAGGGCTGAGCACCACCCCAGCACAAGCCGCCCTTCGAGGACGACAAACAGAACAGTAAGCAGACACCCGCCCCTGGCGCTGAGCTCATCCAACAGCAGCCCAGGACGTCACCCCCGGCACGGAGGCCGGGGACCGGAGCGCAGAAGGCGCCCGGAACGGTGACTGCTCCAGACCTCCGTAAACCCGGAATGGGAGAACGCCGAGAACATGGCACGACTCGTCGGAGTCGACCTGCCGCGCGAGAAGCGCGTCGAGGTCGCCCTCACGTACATCTTCGGAGTGGGCCGCACCCGCTCCAACCAGGCGCTGGCCGCAACCGGCGTCAACCCGGACACCCGGGTCCGCGACCTGACCGACCAGGAGCTCGTCTCCTTGCGCGACTACCTCGAGTCGAACGTCAAGATCGAGGGTGACCTGCGCCGCGAGATCGCGGCCGACATCCGCCGCAAGGTCGAGATCGGTTCGTACGAGGGTCTGCGGCACCGCCGCGGCCTGCCCGTGCGCGGCCAGCGGACGAAGACCAACGCGCGCACCCGCAAGGGCCCGAAGCGCACCGTCGCCGGCAAGAAGAAGGTTGGTAAGTAATGCCCCCGCAGAAGCGTGCGCAGGCCGGCGCCAAGAAGGTCCGCCGCAAGGAGAAGAAGAACGTCGCCCACGGGCACGCCCACATCAAGAGCACGTTCAACAACACCATCATCTCGATCACCGACCCGACCGGTGCGGTGATCTCGTGGGCCTCCGCCGGCCAGGTGGGCTTCAAGGGCTCGCGCAAGTCCACACCCTTCGCTGCGCAGATGGCGGCCGAGGCGGCCGCCCGCCGGGCGATGGAGCACGGGATGAAGCGGGTCGACGTGTTCGTCAAGGGCCCCGGTTCCGGTCGCGAGACCGCGATCCGCTCCCTGACGGCGACCGGCCTCGAGGTCGGCGCCATCAGCGACGTCACGCCCTCGCCGCACAACGGCGTCCGCCCGCCCAAGCGCCGCCGCGTCTGAGCCAAAGGAGAACTGACAAGCAATGGCTCGGTACACCGGCCCCATCACCAAAAAGTCGCGTCGGCTCAAGGTCGACCTCGTCGGCGGCGACAAGAACTTCGACCTTCGCCCGTTCCCGCCCGGCCAGCACGGCCGGCGTCGGATCCAGGAGAAGGAGTACCTCACCCAGCTGCAGGAGAAGCAGAAGGCCCGCTTCACCTACGGCGTCATGGAGAAGCAGTTCTTCCGCTACTACACCGAGGCGGCCAACCGTCCCGGCCGTACCGGCGACAACCTGCTGACCATCCTCGAGTCGCGGCTCGACAACGTCATCTACCGGTCGGGCCTGGCCCGCACCCGTCGGGCCGCGCGCCAGCTGGTCACCCACGGCCACTTCGAGGTCAACGGCCAGCGGGTCGACGTGCCCTCCTACCGCGTCTCGCAGTACGACATCATCACCGTCCGCGAGAAGTCGCGGGAGGCGTTCCCCTTCGAGCTGGCCCGCCAGACCTACGGCGACCGGCCGATCCCCGCGTGGATGCAGGTCATCGAGGGCTCGTTGACCATCCTCATCCACCAGCTGCCGACCCGGGCGCAGATCGACACGATCCTCTCGGAGCAGCTGATCGTGGAGCTCTACAGCAAGAACTGAACCCTCGGGGGCTCTGCCCCCGAGCACCCCCGAACGACCCGCGTGGCTCCGGCCCCGCGGCAAGGGCTGGGACGCATACCGAGTCGTCTCAGCCGGCGAAGGCTTCGCCTTTGCCGTCACGAGGCGTCATATAGCGGGCGCCCGTGGGAAGGAAAGAACCAGTGCTCATCGCACAACGTCCAGTGCTCAGCGAAGAGGTCGTGGCGGACAACCGCTCGCGCTTCGCCATCGAGCCGCTCGAGCCCGGCTTCGGCTACACGCTCGGCAACACCCTCCGTCGCACCCTGCTCTCGAGCATCCCGGGTGCCGCGGTCACGTCGATCCGGATCGACGGTGTCCTCCACGAGTTCCAGACCATTCCTGGGGTCAAGGAGGACGTCACCGAGATCATCCTCAACCTCAAGTCCCTCGTCGTCTCCTCGGAGCAGGACGAGCCCGTGGTGATGTACCTGCGCAAGCAGGGCCCCGGCACGGTCACCGCTGCGGACATCGCGCCGCCGGCCGGTGTCGAGGTGCACAACCCCGACCTGCACATCGCGACCCTCAACGGCAAGGGCCGCATCGAGATGGAGCTGACCGTCGAGCGCGGCCGCGGCTACGTCTCCGCGGCCCAGAACAAGGCCGGCGACGCCGAGATCGGCCGCATCCCGGTCGACTCGATCTACAGCCCGGTCCTCGCGGTGAAGTACGCGGTCGAGGCCACCCGTGTGGAGCAGCGCACCGACTTCGACCGGCTCGTCCTCGACGTCGAGACGAAGAACTCGCTGGCCCCGCGGGACGCGATGGCGTCTTCGGGCAAGACCCTGGTCGAGCTGTTCGGCCTGGTCCGCGAGCTCAACATCGAGGCCGAGGGCATCGACATGGGCCCGTCGCCGACCGACGCGGCGCTGGCGGCCGACCTGGCGCTGCCGATCGAGGACCTCGACCTCACCGTGCGGTCGTACAACTGCCTCAAGCGGGAGGGCATCCACACCGTTGGCGAGCTGGTCTCGCGCAGCGAGGCCGACCTCCTCGACATCCGTAACTTCGGTGCGAAGTCGATCGACGAGGTCAAGGCCAAGCTCTCCGGCATGGGCCTCGCGCTCAAGGACAGCCCGCCCGGGTTCGACCCGAGCGCGATCGTCGACACCTACGGTGACGACTACGACTACGACGACATGGCAGACGTGTCGACGATCTCCGACGGTGCTCCGAACTTCGGCGACCTCGGGGACGACGGCCGGGCGCTGGCCGAGGACGAGCGGTACTGACGGATCGGCCCGGCCGGCCCGTGGGCCGCGGCGCGTCCGCGGCCCACGACCGGTCACCAACCTGACTGGAGAACACCATGCCTACCCCCACCAAGGGTCCGCGTCTCGGCGGCGGCCCGGCGCACGAGCGGCTGATGCTGGCGAACCTCGCCACCTCCCTGTTCGAGCACGACCAGATCACGACGACCGAGGCCAAGGCCAAGCGGTTGCGCCCGTTGGCGGAGCGGCTCATCACCTTCGCCAAGCGCGGTGACCTCCACTCGCGTCGGCGGGTGCTCACCGTCGTCAAGGACAAGGGCATCGTGCACCGTCTCTTCGCGGAGATCGCTCCGGACATGCAGCAGCGTCCCGGCGGCTACACGCGGATCACGAAGATCGGAGCCCGCAAGGGCGACAACGCGCCGATGGCCGTGATCGAGCTGGTCCGCGAGCCGTTGTCGGCGAAGAAGGCCACCGTGAAGGAGGCCGAGGCGGCGACCAAGCGTGCCGCCAAGCAGTCCCAGCCGACCAAGCGGTCCGCGACGACCGACGCGGCGACGACCGAGACGACTGAGGCCACGGCCGCGGAGCCGCAGGACCAGTCCTCACGGACGCCCTACGTCGACGGCCCGGAGGCCCCCGGTGGCGAGCCGCAGGACACCACCGACGGTGGCTACGGGCCAGGTTCGGCCGCCCCGAAGGAGGACGGCTCCGCGCCGGATGGGTTCGAGATCAAGGGCAACGCCGACTCGATGAAGTACCACGAGCCTGACGGCCAGTGGTACGACCAGACGATTGCCGAGGTCTACTTCCGCACCGCGGATGACGCCGAGAAGGCGGGCTTCACCAAGGCCGGCGGCGACGACGGCAAGTAGGCGCAACCTCGTCGCTTCCAGCTGAGGGGTGCGCAGCGTCCGGAACTCCGGACGCTGCCATGTGAAGGAGACAACGGTCAGCGTTGGTGGAGGCTCATCAGCCGCTCGAGGAGCAGAAGGTCGTCGCCCGCCAGCTCTCCTCGAGGGCCACGCCCCCGACACGGTGCACAGCAGCGCGTAGCGGGCCGGCCCACGTGTGCTCGATGAGCGCGACAGCCGCAGTGGTGCCGACGGGGACCGAGTCGGCCAGCGACCAGCTCGAACGGCGTGACCGGTCCGCATCCGCGTCCGCGACGAGGGATTCCTCGCTGTTCGGTGACCCGAGCAACGCCGCCGCGAGCTCGCCTCCGCCGGGGGCCATGGCCGTCGGCGCGTCCAGTGTCTCGAATGTGCCGTCGTCCTGACGCGTGACGACGAGCGCGTCGACGAGTCGGACGATGCCGATGGCCCGGAGCCGGTTGAGCTCGGCGAGCACCTCGCCCGTGAACGCCGGATGGTCGAAACCCATCACGAGGATCTGAACGGGTCCCATCAGTCTGCGACCCGGGTCACGAGCTCGTCGTACTCGCCCGGGGTGAGCACTCCCGAGTCCAAGAGCTTTCTCAGCGCATCGAGCTTCTCATTCTGGCTCGTTGCTGCTGCACCGCGAACGGGCATGGGTGCCGGGCCTGAGGGAGTGGCCTGTGGGGGCCGACCCGCGCTGGGGTGTGCGGCGGCATACGCCTGAGCCGGCGTGAACCGACCGCCGTAGTACGGCACGTTTCCGGTCATCCCCGTGCGCTGTAGCTGTCGCGGCACCAGCAGCATTCGGCCTCCTACCACGTCATGCCGGCGAGCGCCTCGGGGGTCGAGCCCCAGCGACCGAGGACGGATGGCACCGCGGAACACGTGCCCGTGATCGCGGTGGCCGGCGCGGTCCAGGGTCCCGACTCGTCCCGACCCCTATTGAGCGAGGATCTTGGCCTTCTGTGCCGCGAACTCGGCCTCCGTGAGGACCCCTGCCGCTCTCAGCTCACCCAGCTTCTGCAGCTGCTCCAACATGTCTGGCGCGTCCGCTGCCGGCGGGGGCGCCGGGGGCGGCGGGGCGTAGGCCGGGGGCGGTGGCTCCTGGTACGCCGGTTGCTGCGGTTGCTCCTGCGCGGCCCACCTGTTCGCCTGACGCCGCGACACGCGGTTGGACACCGCGGTCGCCGTGCCCGCTACCACGGCCGTCCTGGCCATTCCACCGATCAGTCCCATGCTCGTTTCCTTTGCGCTTCGGCTGTCTGTCCCATCCGTTCCGGCCTACCGGTCGGCCGACTCGAGTGCGTCCAGCATCTTCAGTACGTCGTCGGCGGGGATACGTCCGCTCGCGACGACGTCGGCTCCGGCGCGTCGCATGGCCGACACGAACGGGCCGGCCCAGGTGTTCTCGTACACCAACAGTCCGGCGGCGCTTCCGGGTGCGATCACCGAGGCGGCTTGGCCCAGGTCATCGTCGTCCAAGAGACCGGACTCCACGCCCTCGAAGACCGCAAGATCCAGCACGCCATCCCCGTCGAAGTCCGAGATCGCCAGCGCGGAGAACGACCCGTCCTCCATTCTCTTGACGAACCTCAGGTCAAGGATCCGAATGATTCCCCGTTCTACGAGATCCACCAGAGCGGCCAGCCCTTCCCCGGTCAGCCTGGCTTGTGGAAACTCAACGGTCAAATAGTCGATCGGGCCAATGTCCTGCTCGGTCATGCTGCATCCCCTTCTCGCGCACCGTCGTCCTCCCGCCTGCCAGAGTGCCGACGTGGGAAGCACCTACGCTGGCAGTCGTCGCCGTGTGGCTGGCTCACCCCTAGGGGATGAGAACGTCCGACGGCCGGGGTTTGCTGACCTCGCGATGCGGGTCCGCGTCGTCCGGCCCCGGTCGTGAGGTCGTGATCTCGTGACGCGCACCGTCATGCCGTCACCTTCGGGGGATGAGGTGCGCGCGACGGCTTAGCGCGAGTCTGGCGTCGGCGCTCCGTCGCATACGCACCCATCGGGAGCTCAGTCTTGACCGATCACGACCCCCAGCCGGCCGCTGGTGGCGAGCCCGTGACATCCGGCAGTCGCCGTCTGATGGTGTTGCTCGCGATGGCGATGTTCGTGCTCGTCGTCGACACGTCGCTCATGAATGTGTCGATCTCGGCCGTCATCAGGGACCTCGACACCACCGCCAGCGGCGTGCAGTCCGCCATCGCGTTGGAAGCCCTGGTCTCGGCCGCCTTCATCCTCATCAACAGCAAGGTCGGCGACCTGATCGGTCGCAAGCGTGCCTATGTGCTGGGGCTCCTGGCCTACGCCATCGGGGCGTTGGCGATGACGCTCGCCCAGAGCCTGACGGCCATCGTGGTGTTCTGGGCGCTCATCGGTGGCATCGGCGCCTCGCTGCTCCTCCCAGCCATGCAGTCGCTGATCCACGGCAACTTCGCCGGCGCCGCGCAGCGGCAGGCGTACGCGATGGTCGGCGCGTCGGCGGCGATCGCGGCGGCAGTCGGCCCGCTCCTCGGGGGGTTCGTCACGACCTACCTGTCCTGGCGGGTGGGCTTCGGGCTCGAGGTTCTCATCATCGCCGTCGTCCTGAGCCAGATCCGGCTGGTGCGTGACGTGGCCTACACGGGCTCCCGGAAGATCGACGTTGTCGGCTCTGTCCTGTCGGTCGTCGGCATGGGCGGGGTCGTGCTGGGGATCCTCGTCTGGCAGGAGGGAGGTGAGTTCGTCCTCCTGCTGATGGTGGTGGGCGCCGCCGCGCTGGCCGCACTGGCGTGGTGGCTCGCCAGGCGGCAGCGCGCGCACAAGGTGACCCTGCTCGACCCCAGTCTGTTCCGTCACCCGAACTTCACGACCGGGGTCACCGGTCAGATGCTCCAGCAGATCACTCTGGGGGGCGCCATGATCGCGTTGCCCCTCTTTCTCCAGATGACCCTGGAGTACGACGCCATGCAGGCCGGCCTCTCGCTGGCCCCGCTCTCCTTGACGATGTTCGCGGCCGCCCTGCTGGCCGGTCGACGAGCGGGCAACCGTCGCCCGGCGGCCATCATTCGGGGGGGCTTTCTCCTAGCGAGCCTAGGGATGGCGTCCATCATTCCGCTCGTTCCGCGCGTCGACAGCGGCTGGCTGCTCGTGCTCCCGCTCATGGTCACCGGCGCCGGTCTCGGCCTGCTGGTGTCCCAATTGAACAACTACACCCTCGCCCCGGTGGAGGAGGAGCGGATCAGCGAGGCGGCTGGCGTGAACTCGGCAGCGGGGTCCTTCGGCCTGTCCTTCGGCCTGGCGATGGCCGGCGGAATCATGCTGGCTGCGCTGTCGTTCGGCTTCACCCGGATGACCGAGAACAGCACGGTCATTCCTCCCGCCCAGCAACAGCAGATCGCCGCGGCCCTCGAGACCGACGCCGAGGTCATGAGCAACACCGAGCTCGACAAACGCATCACCGGCCAGCCGCCCGAGATCGAGCAGGAGGTCCTGGCCATCAACGACGACGCCCGGAACCGGTCTCTTCAGGTCGCCCTGCTGATCCCTCTCCTCGCCGGTGTGCTCGGGCTGGCGGCCTCGTTCCGCATGATGCGGCTGCCCGATCTCAAACCGGCCGCCCCACTTGAGGGAATGGACTTCGGGTGAGTCGTCAGGACGCGCACCCCAGTCCCACCCCCGTCGGGTGAGGTCCGCTGCCCTTGCTGTGCCCGACAGTGTGGTCAACCGACAAAAGGAGCCTTGAGTGTTCGACAACAACGGTTCGTTCCTGCTCGCGATGTTCGAGATCTTCATCTTCTTCGCGTGGTTCATGTGCCTGTGGTGGATCTTCGGCGACCTTTTCCGCAGCGCTGACCTGGGGGGACTCGCTAAGACGCTCTGGGCGTTGTTCATCATCGTCATTCCGTGGCTCGGCATCCTCGTCTACCTCATCGCCCGAGGTAGTGGCATGACCGCTCGCACGATCGAGTCGCAGAAGCGGATGCAGGATGCGCAGGCGGACTACATCCGATCAGTGGCCGGCTCTGACACGGGTTCGAAGGGAGCCGGCGCCGCGGACCAGATCGCCTCGGCGAAGTCGTTGCTCGACTCGGGCACGATCTCGCAGGCCGAGTTCGACCAGCTGAAGGCCAAGGCGCTG
>DATLQE010000052.1:0-4949 GCA_035535335.1 Lapillicoccus sp.
TCACCAGGTGGACGCCGAAGGTGAGGCTGCGCTGGGCCAGCGTCTGCAGCTCGCCTTCCAGCTCGTCGAAGTCGGAGCGGATCGTGCCCCAGCCGTCGACGACGAGGAACACGTCGCCGTACCCGTCATCCACCTCGCCGAGCGCGCGGCGGCTGCGGTAGGTCTCGATGGTGTCGACGCCGTTGGCCCGGAAGAACTGCTCGCGGGCGTCGACGATTCCGGTGACCTCGGCGGCGATCCGGGTGACGACGTCCGGTTCGGAGCGGGTGCCCACGCCGGCGATGTGGGGGAGGTCGCGCAGCCCGGTGAACGTGCCGCCGCCGAAGTCGAGGACGTAGAACTGCACCTCACGAGAGGTATGTGTCAGGGCCAGCCCCGTGACGATGGCCCGCAGCAGCGTGGACTTGCCGGTCCGCGGCGACCCGACCACCGCCACGTGACCCGCAGCCCCCGACAGGTCCGCGCGGAGCACCTCGCGCTTCTGCTCGCGCGGCATGTCGACCGTGCCGAGCGGGAACCGCAGTGGCCCCCGCGACCGCCAGGTCCGGGACACCAGGCCGAGTTCGGGGTCGACCGCGAGATCCGGCAGCATCTGGTCGAAGGTGTCCGGGACGTCGAGCGGCGGCAGCCAGACCCGGTGCGCCGCCGGGCCGTGTCCGGTCATGGCGGCGACGGCGATGTCGAAGACGGTCCGCTTCTCCACCGGCGCCGCGGCGAGCGACAGCTCGGTGGCCCGCGTCGCCGCCGCCTCTTCCCGCTCGAGGCGGGAGACGACCTCGCCGGGGACGAAGGGCAGCGCCTCACGCCGGGCCGCGCTGACCCGTCCGCCGGCGCCACTGCGCGCTACCACCCGAGGCGGTCCTGACACGTAGGCCGCCTTGAACCGCAGCAGCGACGACTGGTCGGGCTTGAGGAAGCCGAGACCGGGCACGGCCGGCAGCTCGTACGCGTCGCCGACCCCGATGACGCTGCGGGACTCGCCGGCCGAGAACGTCCGCAACCCGATGCGGTACGACAGGTGGCTGTCCAGGCCGCGGAGCCGGCCCTCCTCCAGTCGCTGTGAGGCCAGCAGCAGATGGATGCCCAGCGACCGGCCGAGGCGTCCGATGGCGACGAAGAGGTCGACGAACTCCGGCTTGGCCGAAAGCAATTCGCTGAACTCGTCGCAGACGATGAGCAGGCTCGGCAGCGGCGCCAGATGGGGCCGGTCGCCTGACGTGCGGTCCTTCTCGTAGTCGCGCAGCGACGCGTAGTTGCCGGACGCCCGGAGCAGCTCCTGGCGTCGCGTCATCTCCCCGGAGAGGGCGTCCTGCATGCGGTCGACCAACGTCAGCTCGTCGGCGAGGTTGGTGATGATCGCCGACACGTGCGGCATCCCGGCCATGCCGGCGAACGTCGCCCCGCCCTTGAAGTCGACGAGGACGAAGTTCAAGATCTCCGGCGAGTGGGTCATCGCTAGGCCGAGGGTGAGCGTGCGCAGCAGCTCCGACTTTCCGGACCCCGTTGCCCCGATGACGAGGCCGTGCGGACCCATGCCCTGCTGCGCGGACTCCTTGATGTCGAGGTTGATCGATGCGCCGTCGGCGCCGACGCCGATCGGCACCCGAAGCCGGTCGCGCGGCGGGCGTGGACGCCAGGAGCGGTCGAGGTTGAGGTGGTGGACATCGCCGATCCCCAGCAGGTCGGTGAGCTCGGTGCTCTTGGTGAGCGCGTCCTCGCGGACCGGGCCCTCACCCGCATACAGCGGCGTCAGGCGGCGCGCGGCGGCCTCGGCCGTCGCGATGCTCATCTGGTCGGCGAAGCCGCGGATCGGCTCCTGCCGCGGCACCACGGCGGCAACGCGGATGCGACCCTGCCGGCGCGGGTTGTCGGGGCCGTCAAGGTGCAGCCGGACCCGGCTGTCGTCGGTGAGCTCGTCCCAGCGTTCGGGGATGTCGACGACGGTCATGCCGAGGACGCCGTCCTCGGTGATCACCGAGTGCCCGACGGGCACGGTGACGTTGTCGAGGACGACCATGACGTGCGGCGTCACCGCCGTGCGTGACGGCCCGAACCGGGGTCGCTCGCTGAGGTCGGCCGGCAGCAGGGAGACCAGCTCGTCCAGGTCCGTGCAGACCAGTCGACGGGGTCCGGCGGCGTCGGCCTCGCGTCGGCTCTGCGCGTGCGGAAGCCACTTGACCCAGTCCCACTGCGGTAGTGAGGCCGGTTCGGTGAGGACGGCGATGACCAGGTGGTCGGGGGCGTGGAAGGTGGCGGCCTGGACGAGCAGAGCTCTGGCCTGGGAGCGCGCGTGCTCCTCGGACCCGGTGATCTCGATGCGGGCGAACGAGTTCAGCGCGACCGCCGTCGGCAGGTCCGGCAGGATCCGGTGCGTCGCCAGCAGCCGGTGCAGGGCCGACGCCGAGACGGGGTCGAGCTTGTCGATCGTGTCGGACTCCGGCGGCTTGAGCTCGAGCCCGAGGCGTTGCGGGCCACGCGCATACCGGACGAGCAGCCAGTCCTCGTCGCTGGGCGCCCGCTCCCAGACCCGGGTGCCCTCCTCGGCGACCGCGGCCAGCGCGACCGGCTCGGGGTGGATCCACGTGAGGTGCTTGCGCTGCTCGGACCCCGCCCGGCGTGCGGTCTCGCGGATGCCCCGCAGGTAGTTGAGGTACTCGCGCCGGTTGCTGGTCACCTGCGCGGTCTTGCCGGATCGGGCCCGCCAGATGCTCACGCCGACGAAGCCGAGCGACGCGAGCAGGAACAGCCCGGCCGCGAGATAGCTCTGAGCGGTCTTGCCGCTCATGGCGACGAAGACGACCGAGCCGACCGACCCGAGCAAGGGCACGGCGGTCATGAGGACGTTTGACGCGGCGCCCTCACCGGCATACAAGGGCGGAGGCGGCTGCAGCTCGAGCTCGCCGTACGGCATGGGCGGGGGCTCGATGCGCCCCTCGCGCTGTGCCGCGGTCGGCACCCCCGTCGTGGCGGCCATGGCTCCCCTCGGTCGCTCGGCTGCGGCGGTCATGGTTGGTGGACCAGCGGCATGATAGGCCCGTGACCGAGGCGGACCCGCGGGCGCGAGGTGCGGGGACCCGCAGCCTCTCGGTCGTCGTCGGCCCGCAGCGGTTCGACGTCGTCGTCGACGAGCACCTCCTCGTCGGCGAGGTGCTGGCGCTCGTGCAACCGGAGCGCGAGCTCCTGGCTCTGACCATGAGCGGCGAAAGCGTCCCGCTCGACGAGACCGTGGCCCTGGCGCACCTCGAGACCGGGACGATGCTCCTCACCGCGCCGGTGGACGTCGACGTGCCGGTGCCGCGGCTGCGGCGGGCCCAGCCGGAGAGGCTCGGCTCCGAGGGTGACGGGATGGCGGGGTCGCGGACGGCGCCGGTCCGCACGTCGTCGCCCGGAGGCAGCTCCAGCCGGCGACGGCTCGGGTATGCGACGTCGTCGGCGGCCGAAGAGTCGCCGACGCTGCTTCCGGTCGGCTCGACGGGCCACCCGCTACGCGCCGGTGCGTCCGGCGGCCGTGAGAATGTGGGTGCGCGGCAGGGTCGGAGGCCTCGACCGGGTATGCCTCCGGGTGCGGTCCGTCCTCTGGCCCTGGCCCTCGTGGCGGGCTTGTTCGGCGCGCTCTCGATGGCTGCGTCGTTCCTGGCGCCGCGGACGACGAGCTTCTGGCCGCAGGTGACCGCGATCGTGTTGGTGGTCCTCGGGATCCTGCTCGCGCAGAGCACCGCGGCCCCTCGACTGCTGCGGCTCTGCGCGCCCGTCCTCGGAGTCGTCGGTGGTGCCGTGGCGACTGCCGCGCTCGCGGAGGGACCGGTCGTCGCCCTCATCGGGGCGTGTGCCGGAGCGGCGCTGGTCGCGTTGACCGGCCGGTCGACTGACGGGGCGGACCGGTACGTGCCGCGGGTGTGGCTGGCGTTCGCCGCGGGGCTCGGTGGGCTGGCGCTGCTGGTGCTCGTCATGGGCCTGACGCTGGCGGCGGTCGCCGCGATCGGACTGGCGGTCGTCGTCCTCGTGGCGCGGGTCGTCCCGGATCTGGTCGTCGACGTCGACGACGACGTGCTCCTCGACATCAGCCGGCTGTCCGTGACGAGCTGGTCGCCGCGGGAGGCTCGCCGGCCACGGCGCCGCGGCTGGAGGATCGACGACTCCGCCGTCGGTTCCGTCGTCGGGGCGGCCAGCGTCGAGCAGCTGGCGACGCTGGTGGGACTGGCCGTCGTGTCCGCGGGATGCAGCGCGGTGCTCCTGGGTGTGATCGCCGCACGGTCGGCCTCGCCGCTGTCGGTGCAGCTGCTGCTCGCCGCGGCCGCCGTCGCGCTGACCCAGACCGCACGCGCATACCGGCGCCGCCGAGACCGGACAATGCTGCGGCTCGCGGCCCTCGCCCCGGCGCTCGCGCTCGCGGTTCCCGCCGTGGTCGGCCTGGGCCCGACCTGGGGTGCCCTGGCGCCGGCTCTGGCGGTGGTCGCTGCGCTGGGCCTGGTCGGGGTGGCGATGGCACTCGGCCGTGGGTTCCGCTCACTGTGTGCGAGCCGGCTGGCCGACCTGCTCGAGCTGCTCGGGCTGGTGTCGGTGCTGCCGCTCGCGCTGTGGGTGGCCGGCGTCGTCGAACGGGCCATGGCGCTCTTCGTCTGACCACGCCTGACGCGGGCTGAGTGCGTACCGGTGAGCGGGCCCGGTGAGGGTGCTCATCGGGGGCTGAGTACGCGCACTCAAATCGCCTCTGACCGGCACATTCGCGCTCGTCCAACCCTTGTCGCGGGATGGGTGGTCCGGCATCGTCACATCGCGGAGCAGGGAGATGGGGCGGGTCGCGAGACCTCGCGCACCGCCCGTTTCACCACCGAAGAGGACACACACCATCCCCGACGCGGGGGAAGCCAAGGAGGGGCCGATGTCAACCACTCAGCAACGGCAAGGCGCACAGAAGGCCGCTGCCGGCAAGGTCCGCACCAAGGAGT
>DATLQE010000053.1:0-17212 GCA_035535335.1 Lapillicoccus sp.
GCCGTCCCGACAGCAGCAACCGGGTCGTGGAGATCGACGCGGGCGTCGTGGAGATCGACCGCGCCCGGCTGGCCCTTCCGGACGACCCACGGCTCCAGGTCCAGGTGGCGGACGGCCGGACGGCGGTCCGGCAGCTGGACCCTGACCGTTTCGATGTCTACGTGGGCGACGCCTTCGGTGGTGTCGCCGTGCCGTGGCACTTGACGACGCGCGAGACGTTTCTCGACGTCGACCGTGTCCTGCGGCCGGACGGACTCGTCGTGCTCAACGTCATCGACTACCGGTCGCTCGACTTCGCGCGGGCCGAGCTGGCGACGATCGCCTCGGTGTTCGAGCATGCCGCGCTGCTCACCTACAACGGCGGCCTGAACGGCGGCAACCTCGTTCTCCTGGCGTCCCACGCGCCAATCGACCGGGCGGCGATGACCGCCGCGCTGCGGGACCACGGCGCACCGATGGCCCTAGTCTCCGAAGACGACGTGCGGTCGTTCCTCGGCGACGACCCGCTCGTCCTCACCGACGACAACGCCCCGGTGGACCAGCTGCTCACCACGGCCCGATGACCGGCCGCGGCCGTCGGTCGGGTGGAGAGTGGGGAGAGCGCTAGGTCTAGGGCACTCGGATATCCCTCCGCCGGCATACGAGAGGGGCGCCTGTCACTCTGCGTCGGCGATCGGTTTGCGCAGCACCCCGGCGAACGTTCATTCGTTACGCGCCTTGCGACGATGTCGGCGCGGCAATCGGGTCCCCTCCCGGACCGGACACTAGTGTCCGGGCCGTGAGGACCCGTCCCGGCATAGCCCGGGCGGCCGCACTGGTCACTGGACTGACCGCGATGTCGGCCGCCCTCGGCTTCCTGCGCGACATCGTGATCGCGGCGGTGTTCGGCGCCAGTGCCGACCTCGACGCATACCTCGTGGCGCAGGGGTTGATGAACCTCGTGCTGGCACTTGTCGCGGGCGCGATGGCGAAGGCGACCGTCCCCGTGCTCGCCGCGCAGAACGCTGCCGCCCCGAGCGCATCGGCGCTGGACGCATCCGACCAGACGTCGAGCCGAGCCGGTCGCACGCTGTCTGTGGTCCTGACGGTCACGCTGCTGGTCCTCGGGCTCGGCTCCATCGTCATGGCGCTCGCGGCCACGTCGGTCGTGGGGGTTCTCGCCCCGGGCTTCGACGGACCGCAGGCAGCCTTGGCGAGCCTCCTTACCCGGATCGTCTTGATCGCGACGGTTCTGATCGCGGGGACGAACCTTCTCGCGGCCGCAGCGGAGGCGCACCGCCGATTCTTCTGGGCGGGCGTGCAGGGCGTGCCGTTCAACCTGATCATGATCGCGGCCGCGGTCCTGTTCGGCCCACGCTACGGGGTTGCTGCCCTGGCGGTTGGATTCGTCGTAGGTTCGGCAGCACGGTTCATCTGCCAGCTCATCCCGCTACCGGCGCTGGGCTTGAGGCTAGGTCTGTGCCTGGACCTGAACGATCCGGGTTTCCGGGCCATTGCCCGGCTGATTCCCCCACTGCTGCTAGGAAGCGCCCTGGGAAACGCCAACACACTCATCGATCGTGCGGTCGGGTCGATGGTGGGCGAGGGCACGATCTCTGCGCTGAGCTACGCGTGGCGGCTGATCGGTCTGGGGGAGACGCTGCTCGTCGCGTCCTTGCTGACCGCGCTCTACCCGGCCTTCGGCGCAGCGGCCGGCGCCCGCGACCATGACGAGATGAGGCGACTGATCGGCCGGGGTCTGGCCACGGTGGCGACTGTGCTGTTCCCAGTCTGTGCCTTCCTCCTGGTCTGCGCCGGCCCGTTGGTGACCTTGGTCTTCGAGCACGGCAGCTTCGGATCCAGCGACGCCGAACGCACCGCGACCGCAGTGCTCTGGTACGCGCCGGCTCTGCTGGCGCTTGGTTGGCGCGAGCTCGTCGTGCGCGCGTCGTATGCGCTCGGTGATTCGCGCTGGCCCGTGCTGGTCACCCTTCTGGCCATGGCCGTCAACGTGGTGGGCGATTTCACCCTCGGCCTTGCCTTCGGCATCGCCGGGCTGGCCGCCTCCACCTCACTGTCGCTTGTGCTAGCCGCAGTCGCGAATACGTGGTTCCTGGGTCGTCACCATGGCGTGGTCGGACTCCGGTCAATGTCCGGGATGGTGGCGCGGACGGCCGTGGCCGCTCTGGCTGGGGCGGTCGTGGGAGCCGTGGTGCTGCGGATCGTTGCTGCGATCGTCCAACCCGGTCTCGGCGGTGACATTATCGTGCTCTCGTCGGTTGGACTGGCCTTGCTCGGCGGCTTCGTTGGGGCGTTGTATGTCCTCCGTGCCCCGGAGCGCAGACTGCTGGCCGAGGCCGTGGAGGCGGCGACATTTCGGCGGCGGTGACCGGTCAAGCAGGACGGATGACCATCATCGGCGTACTGGTGGAGCGTTGGCCCATCGGGTTGTCAGCGAGAACGGCCGCGAGCGTCCTGGCGGGAAGTGATCGCGGCGAAACCGCCCGGATCGAGCCGCCGAAGTCGTTGAGGTCCACGATGCCGACGCCGACGCCGAGCGCCCGCTCAAGATCAGCGGAGATATCGTGCGCGACCGCGGGCTCGAGCGGTGGGAAGAGCAGACTCTCGTACGGCGGACGTCCTCCGTCGATATCCCGCGCGACCGACCCGGCTACCCGGTAGAACGTCCCATGCATCCCAATCGGCCGGGTCATGGCCCCGCAGACCGCTGCCGCGATGACCCGGGGGAAGCCGACCGTCCGGACGACGTACTCCATCTTCTCGGGGACGGACAGCCCGCGCGAACCGGTTCGCGGACGGACCTTTCCGGCGAGTGCGCGAGCGAGCGGGCCAGGCTGCACGCTGGCGATATCCACGGCCCGGCCAGTGAGGAGTACGACCACCTTCTCGCTGACGGCGACTGTGTCGCCGGGTCGCAGCATGTCCAGATGGTCCTTCAGTGCGGTCACGAGCCCATCGGCTTCGGTCAGCCAACGGGTACGCACGGGGTGACGCCGATACTCGAGCCCGTCCACTTGGACGCAGGTCCAGGTCTCCGCCTTCTCCTCGACGTGAAGCACCGCAGTTGTTGTGGAGGTCATGATGACTCCTGCGTTCAGAGGGACTGAAGTGACTCTGTGTGCGTTGGTGTTAAAATAGTGACTAGTGTGGTTGATGTGATTATTGTGACTAGAGTCCAGCCGATTCCGTGGGAGGACGGCCAGAGAATCCCCCCGTGTCGCGCTGGTCGAAGCGTGCGTTGACGCTGCTCGGGTCGTCTTTCCCGCTGCGGTTAAGTTCGTCGACTTCCGGCCGCGAACAGGGGTGAGCTCGGCCCGCGGCCCGTTGCGTCGGAGAAGCCGAGCAGCCCCAACGCCGCGCCGTTGAACGAGCCGCTGTGGGCGTCTCCGTTGGCAAGGACGACGGGTACGTCATCGGTGATGCCCTCGCGCCCGCACCAAGGCCCTACAGCCGTCTGGTGGACAGGTGTGCTCGACGCGTTTCGGCCTGTTCTTCGGATTCGGGAACGGAGGCTGACCCCACTGTGAGCGCACTGTGAGCAGAGGCTGTCATCGTTGTCGTCGGAGGTGCTGCCGAGAGGCGCCCCGATTCCGACAGGGGGTCTTCGCCATGCGATGGATCGTGGGATCGAGCCAGAAGTACCGCCGCCTCGTGCTCGGCGTCGCACTCGCGTTGATGGTCTTCGGCTTCATCCAGCTGCGCAACACCGCCGTGGAGGCGCTTCCGGAGTTCGGACCGGTGCGGGTCGACGTGCAGGTCGAGGCCCTCGGTCTTTCCGCAGAGGAGGTCGAGAACCTCATCACGAACCCCATCGAGAACGAGTTCTTCAACGGGATCCCCTGGCTGGCCAAGCTCGAGTCCCGCACGATCCCTGGACTCAGCTCGATGGAGATGACCTTCGAGCCGGGTACCAACCCGATCCAGGCCCGGCAAGTGGTGCAGGAGCGGCTCACCATGGCTCCGGCACTGCCGCAGGCCTCGTCCAAGCCGCCCTTGGTGGTGCAGCCACTGTCGTCGACCGGTCGGTTGATGATGATCAGCCTCACCAGCAAGGACACATCACCTATTGACATGTCGCTGTTGTCGCGCTGGACGATCATCCCGCGCCTGCTGAGCGTGCCTGGCGTGGCGAACGTCGGGATCTGGGGCTTCCGTGACCGGCAGCTACAGGTCCAGGTCGACCCGTCCCGGCTGATGCAGAACGGCGTCACCCTCGACCAGGTCCTGCGGACCACGGGCAACGCGCTGTGGGTCTCACCGCTCACCTTCATTGAGGCCTCAACACCGGGGCTCGGCGGCTTTGTGGACACGGCTAACCAGCGCATCGAGATTCAGCACAACCAGCCCATCAAGACTGCCCAGGAGCTCGGCAAGGTCACGATTCAGGGTGCAGAGGACCGGCAACTCCACCTGGCCGACGTCGCGACGATCACCGAGGACCACCAGCTGCTCATCGGCGACGCCGTCGTCGGGGACCAACCGGGCCTGCTGCTTGTCGTCGAACGGTTCCCGGGCACCAAGGTCACCGAACTGACCGATCGGGTAGAGGCCGTGCTGGGCGACCTGCGCCCAGGCCTCGGCGGCGTCCAAGTCGACACCACACTCTACCGGCCGGCCTCCTTCATCGACCAGATGGTCGACAACCTCGTCTGGCGGTTCGTCATTGCCGGGGTGCTGGTCCTCCTCGTGGTGGCCGGTCTGTTCTTCAGTTGGCGGATGGCGGTCGTCAGCCTGGTCACCATCGGGGTGTCGGTCAGCACGACTGTCCTGGTGCTGTCGTGGTTCGGCGTCCCGCTCAACATGATGTCGATGGCGGGGCTAGTGATGGCGCTGGCTGTCGTCGTGGACGACGCGATCGTCGGTGCCGAGACGAGCCGCCGGCGACTTCACTCCTTGTCGAAGACCTCCCCCGCCGAGGTGACCCAACGCTCCCGTCTGGCCGCGGTGGTCGGAACAGCCATCAGCGGGATGTATGTGCCGCTTGCCGTCGCCGCCCTCGTCGCCGGGATCTCCGTGGTACCGCTCCTATTCCTGGACGGCGTTCCGGGCGCCTTCGTAACTCCGGTGGCGCAGGCGTTCATTGTCGCGGTCGTCGTGTCCCTGGTGGTCGCGTTGACGGTCGGCACGGCGCTGGCCACCATCCTGCTAGCGCGCCCGGGGCTCACCTATGCCCCGGCGCCGCTAGCGCGCCGGATGGAGAGCGTTTACACCGCCCTGCTGCCGCGACTCGTCGGCCGGGTCGGGGTGGCCCTGTCCGTCGCAGTCGTGCTTATCGTCGCGGGGGCTGCAGCCATGCCCGTCCTCGGGGATCGCCCGCTCGCGCCAACTCTGCAGGAGCGTGACCTGCTGATCGCCTGGGAGACCGCGCCAGGCACATCACGCCCGGAGATGAACCGGATCACTGGTGCCCTGACCCGCGAGCTGCGCGACGTACCGGGCGTCCGCAACGTCGGCGCTCACGTGGGGCGGGCGCTTGCGTCCGACCAAATCGTCAACATCAATTCCGGCGAGGTGTGGCTGTCCATCGATCCGGCTGCGGACTATGCCGTCACGCGTGCCGCCGTGCAGTCCGTGGTCGACGGGTACCCGGGCGTGCGCAGCGACCTGCTGACCTACTCGGACAAGCGCGCCAAAGAGGTCCAAACGCGCAGTGTGTCCGAGGATCTCGTCGTCCGGATCTACGGCAACGACTACAGCGTGCTCAACGCCAAGGCGCAGGAAGTGCTCGGCCTGATTCGCGGCGTTGACGGGGTCGTGGAACCCCGTGTCAACTCCGCACAGGTTGCGCCCACCGTGGAGATCGAGGTGTCGGTGGACAAGGCCGCCAAGTACGGCCTGAAGCCAGGTGACGTGCGGCGCCAGGCAGCGACGCTCGTCGCGGCCACGGTCGCCGGGAACCTGTTCGAGCAGCAAAAGGTCTTCGAGGTCGTCGTCTGGGGCATCCCGGAAGTGCGGCGTGACCTCACGACCATCGCCAACCTCATGATCGATGCTCCGATCGGCGGCGAAGAGGGCGCCCCGACGCAGGTACGCCTCGCCGACGTCGCCGATGTCCGCGTAGTGCCGAAGCCCGAGATGATCTGGCACGACCAGGTTTCCCGCAGCATCGACGTCGTCGCCAACGTCCGCGGCCGCAGCGTCGGTGCGGTAACCCAGGACGTGCAGAACATCACCCAGAGCGTCACCTTCCCCCGTGAACACCACCTCGAGGTGCTGGTCGACAGTCAGAGCCAGGCAGAAGCAGGAACCCGCGTCTGGCTGTATGCCGGTGCGGTCGTCATCGCCGTCTTCTTCCTCCTGCAGGCGTTGTTCGGCAGCTGGCGGCTGGCGCTCCTCTCCTTTCTGATTCTCCCCGTGGCCCTCTCCGGCGGAGTACTCGTCGCGCTCGCCGTCAGAGACGGGCTCTCCGGCATCGCCCTACTCGGGCTCATCGCCGTCCTGGCCGTCGCCGTGCGAGGCTCGACCGTCCAGGTGCGGCACTACCAAAGCCTGCAGCGGGACGGGCGTCCACCGGGTAGGGATGCCGTGGTGACCGGTACGCGGCAGCGTTTCGTGCCGGCAGTGGCCGGGCTGCTAGCGGCGGCGATGGCGCTCGTCCCGTTCGTCGTGCTGGGAGTAGCTACCGGTCTGGAGATCGTCATGCCTCTGGCGGCGGTCGTGCTCGGCGGCTTGCTCACTACCGCGTTGGCGAACCTCGTCGTCCTGCCCGGCCTGATCCTCGTCGGTACCGGCCAGCGACGTGACGGCAAGACGCGCCGGCCCGACGAGACCGGGATGTCGGGTGGGCCGGCCGAGAGATCCGACGGCGACACGTCCGGTGGGACCACCGCCACGGGATCCGTGCCCGTCGGAGGTCGCGGGTCGGCCCGGGAGCGGACAGGCATACAGCAGCGGTCTGGCCCGTCGCCGTTGGACACAGCTGAGGAGGAGACCCAGTGATGCGCAGCAATGGACGGTGGGGCGCGGTGGCGGCGCTGGTTCTGGGCGTCGGTCTCACCGGCTGCACTACGCCGACGACGACGAGTTCCTCTTCCGAGAAGCCGGCCAAAGTCGAGGCGATCTCCGGCAAGGACGTCAAGCAGGTGACGCTGACTGACCAGGCTGTCAGGCGACTCGGCATCGAGACGACCACACTGGCCCCAGCCGTGACGGACGCCGCCGGGGCAGCTCCGGCCGCAGCCATGATGACGATTCCCTACTCCGCCGTCATCTACAGCGCGGACGGGGCGCCTTGGGTCTACACCGTACCGTCGCCGCGGACCTACATCAGGGAGAAGGTCCAGGTCACCAACGTCGGCGGGAACCAGGGGTCGGTCGCCTGGCTCTCCGCCGGGCCCGCCGTCGGGACGACGGTGGTGACCGTCGGGGTGCCCGAGCTATACGGCGCCGAGCTCGGCGTCGGGAAGTAGTGCACGGCACCGCCGGTTCGAGGCGAAGGGTCGACACGTCATGATGCGCTGGATCATTTCGACCAGCCTGAAGCTGAAGTACCTCGTGGTCCTCGCGGGGGCCTTGCTCATGTTCTTCGGCACCATGCAAGTCCGAGACATGCCGATCGATGCGTTTCCCGAGTTCGCGCCGCCGCGAGTCGAGATCCAGACGCTCTGCATCGGGCTTTCAGCACGGGACGTCGAGGAGCTCGTATCGGCGCCGATGGAACAGGGACTGAACGGCATTGAGGGCCTGACGGCGATGCGCTCCAAGTCCGTCTCTCAACTGTCGTCGATTGTCATGATCTTCGAGCAGAGCACCGACCTGATGAAGGCCAGGTTGCTCATCCAGGAACGGCTGAACGCCATCACCCCGCGACTGCCGCGCTGGGCGAACTCGCCCTTCATGATTCAACCCCTCTCCTCCACCAGCCGGACCATGAAGATCGGCATTTCACAGGCCGACAAGTCCGACGCCGCTCACGTCGATATGGCTCTCCTCACCTACTGGACGCTGCGGCCACGACTGATGCGCGTTCCAGGGGTGGCCAACGCCGCGATCTGGGGTGACCGTTGGCACGTCAAGCAAGCCCTGGTCGACCCCGACCTGATGCGTCAGCACAACGTCACGATGTCCCAGGTGCTCGAGGCGGCCTCGGATGCCGTCGACGTGGGGCAGCTGAAGTTCAAGGGCAGCTTCGAGATCGGCACCGGCGGGTGGGTGGACACGCCCAACCAGCGCTTGCAGGTCCAGCACCAGCTCCCTGCGCTGAGTGGGCAGGAACTTGCCGCCATCCCTATTGGCGTCGGCAACGAAGCGCAGCCGATCCACCTGTCCGATGTCGCCGAGATCCGCGACGACGTCATGCCGCCGTCCCTGCTTACCGGCGACGCCGTGATCAACGACGGGCTCGGGATCATGATGATCATCGAGAAGCTCCCGTGGGCGAACACGCTGGACGTTACGCGGGGGGTCGAGGCGGCCCTGGCGGAGTTCCGCCCAGCGATGCAGGGCTTGCAGGTCGATACCGAGATCTTCCGGCCGGCGACGTTCATCGAGACGTCGGTCAACAACCTGGGCCAGGCGATGCTCATCGGCTTCGTGCTGGTCGTCTTGATCCTGGTCTTCTTCCTGTTCGAATGGCGGGTCGCGCTCATCAGCGCCGTGACCATCCCCCTGTCGCTGGTGGGAGCCGGCCTGGTGCTCTACGCGACGGGCAGCACCCTGAACACCATGGTCCTGGCCGGCTTGGTGATCGCCCTCGGCGTGCTGGTCGACGACGCCATCATCGACATCGAGAACATCGTCAGGCGGATCCGCGAGGCTAGGAAGGCCGGCAGCAACCGCTCGACAGCCTCGATCATCCTCGAGGCCTCAATTGAGGTCCGTGGGCCGATCGTGCACGCGACGGCGATCATCCTGGTGTCCACCGTCCCCGTCTTCCTACTCGGCGGTCTCACTGGGTCCTTCTTCCGGCCGCTGGCGTTCTCGTATGCCTTGGCCATCCTCGCCTCGTTGCTCGTCGCGCTGACCATCATCCCCGCGCTCGCGCTGATCCTGCTGCGCCATGCGCCGATCGAGCGACGGGAGTCGCCGCTGGTGCGGTGGCTGCAGCGCCGCTACACCGCCCTGTTGGCTCGCATCGTGGCGAGGCCCGGCTACGCATACGGAAGCGTCGTTGCCGTGGTGCTGGCCGGCGTCGTTCTTGCCCCGTTGTTGGGGCAGAACCTCTTCCCGGCCTTCAAGGAGCGCGACTTCCTCATGCATTGGGTGGCCCAGCCGGGGACGTCGCGGGCGGAGATGGTGCGGATCACAACCCAGGCGAGCAGAGAGCTGCGCGGTATACCCGGCGTCCGGAACTTCGGGGCGCACATCGGACAAGGCACGCTGGCGGACGAGGTCGTAGGGATGAACTTTGCCGAGAACTGGATCAGCATCGACCCCAACGTCGACTACGACACCACGCTGGCGGCCGTCCAGAAGGTCGTCGACGGCTATCCCGGCCTGCAGCGCGACGTCCAGACCTACCTCAAGGAGCGCACGAAAGAGGTGTTGACGGGCTCCAGTGAAGCCATCACGGTTCGCGTCTTCGGCGACGATCTTGACGTGCTGAGCGAGAAGGCGGAGCAGATCAAGGAGGCGTTGGGCGGCGTCGATGGGATCGTTGAGGAGCACGTGACCCTGCAGACCCGAGTGCCCCAGATCAACGTGGACGTGGATCTGATCAAGGCCTCCGGCTACGGCATCAGTCCGGGCGAGGTTCGAAGGACGGCGGCCGCGTTCATCTCGAGCGAGGAGGCCGGCGACATCTGGCGGAACGGCAAGAACACCGAGGTCCACGTCTGGAGCCAGCCCAAGGTCCGCAACAGCGTGGAGAGTGTCCGCAACCTGCTCATGGACGCCTCGGATGGGCGCAAGATCCCGATTGGCGAGCTCGCGGACGTCAAGATCATCTCGACACCGAACCAGATCCTGCGAGAGAACGGGTCACGACGCATCGACGTCGGTGCGAACGTGGCCAAGGACAAGGCCCTTGGCGATGTCGCGAGCGAGGTGCAACGGCGGCTCGGAACCATGGCGCTGCCAGCGGGGTACCACGCCGAGCTGCTAGGCGAGTACAAAGAGGCGCAGGCCGCGCAGAACCGGCTGTTGCTCTTCGCCGGGCTGGCGCTCGCGGCGATTCTCCTCATCCTCGTGACTGCCTTCAACGCGTGGGCGCTAGCACTCCTGGTGCTGTTTACGCTCCCTATGGCGCTGGTGGGCGGCATCCTGGCGGCTCACCTCGGAGGCGGCGTCCTGTCCCTCGGGTCGCTCGTCGGGTTCTTGACCGTGCTGGGCATCGCCGCTCGCAACGGGATCCTGATGATCAACCACTTCCAGCACCTGGAACGGGAGGAGGGCATGACCTTCGGACGGGGCCTGGTGATCCGTGGTGCGAACGAACGGCTCGCGCCGATCCTCATGACGTCGCTGGCCGCCGCTCTCGCCCTCCTGCCGTTGGCCGTGGCCGGCGATGCGCCGGGTAAGGAGATCGAGCACCCCATGGCGGTCGTCATCATCGGTGGCCTCGTTACGTCGACGCTGCTGAACCTCTTCGTGACGCCTTCGCTGTACCTGCGATTCGGCGGGGGGCGTGGCACCCGGAAGACCGCGGAGCCGACGGTTCCCGCACCCGCCCAAACCCACGCCTGAGCCAGGAACGGGTTCAGGCGACGAGCTCCACGGGCCCACGGCGGCTTCGGCGCACAGCATCCCCCAGCAGGGTCGCAGCAGCGAAGGGCAGAAGGTCGACAACCAGGTCGTGGGCCAGCTGCATTGGGCTGGTGAGCCGGAGGTCGCCGCCCGGCAAATCACCTAGGTCCACATTCTCGATGTCGAAGGGGCTTGCGGTCAGCGTGACTCCCACGAAGGCGAGGACCGTGGCGCGCACCCAAGCCCCCCGGCGCACCGGCCACGCATACACCCCCGCGCTGTAGAAGGCAACGAGCACGGGGATGGCGACGAAGGTGGGCTCAGAGCCATCGTCCAGCCGGAAGATGGCGAACGCCAGGGCCACGACAGTCAGGACGATCAAGGGATATCCCCGGCGGAACACCAAGGGCAGGCAGCTGAGCACTCCGGCGGCGAACCAGACCGTCCGGACCTGGCCAATGGGTGACCCCAGGGCGTTGATCGCGTTCTTCAGCGGACCACTCGCGAGCCACAGCGCGCTGATGACCGTGGACGTAAGCAGGAACGCAAGCACTGCGTCCGCAATCACCGGATGCCGGCGGAGCGGCACCCTGAAGGGCGGCTGCTGGTGCGCTGTGCGCGCCCCGAACGGGTGACGACCGGCGGGAACGACGCCTGGAACGGACGTGGGACCCGGTTCTGAAAGTCGCGCATCCTCGGTTGGCTCGGCGTCCGTCGACTGGTGTTCCCTGGCGGGGTCAGTCCAATCGTCAGAGGACGATGAGCCCGTAGCGGAGTCCTGCAGATCCGACCCGGCGATCGAGGATTCGGCAATGGGGCCGCTGACGGGCACGGGCGGCGGCCCGTCGAGCTTCGGATCCTCTCGAAGGATCGCGTCCTGGAGGTGTCGTAACGAGCGATCCGGGTCCAGCCCGTACTCATCGGACAACCGGGAGCGGATCTTGTGGTAGACGTGGAGAGCCTCGGGCCCTCGACCCGAGCGGTACAGCGCCAGCATGAGTTGGGCCTGCAGGCGGTGCCGCAACGGGAACTGGGCGGCGAGCTCCGTCAGTTCGTCGACGACGGCTGTATGCCGACCTAGCCGTAGCTCGGCGTCGTAACACTCCTCGGCGGCATTGAACCAGGTCTCCTCGAGGCCACGACAGAGCTGGTCCGAGATGTCGGGCGTCACCACATCGACGAGCGGCGGGCCCCGCCATAGCGTCAGTGCGGCACGCAGTCGGCCGACACGTTCCATGTCGGCCACGCCGGCCGCCGCCGCCACGAGGGACCGGAAGCGATGAACGTCGATCACGTCGGCATTCGCGCTCAGCATGTAGGCCGAACCGCGGGTGACGATCTCAACTCTCGGCGGGACCTGAAATGGCGCCGCCGTCAAAATCCCACGAAGCGCGGACATCCGGACATGGATCGCGTGCCGCGCCGTCGCGGGCGGCGAGTCTCCCCACGTGAGGCCGACGAGTCGGCTGACAGTGACCGGCCGGTTCACCTCTAGCGCGAGGATGGCAAAGGCCAAGCGTTGTTTACGCGGGCCGAGGTAGAGCAACCGATCTGCATCCCACGCTTCTATGGAGCCCAATAGCCTGATATCCACCGACTCCCCCCTACGAGTAGTATGGATTGTAGTGAATGAAGTGATTTCTAGGCCAAGCAACACCAACTCCTGAGAGTGCGCCAATACGCGGGTAACACGCCGCGTCCGCGCACGGGCTGGCGCTTCGGGATGACGACCGGGTTGTCCTTGGAGGTTGTTCAGCGTCCCCTAGCGGCATGGCGACGACGTCGACCTGCCGCCGGGCCGCTCACCGGCCGAGGCCCCGGTACGCCTTAACCGCCAGCGGCAGTGTGAGCACGGTGACGACGAGCGGCCAGACGACGGCCAGCCCGATGGAGTGCTCCCCGAGCCACCCGGCCGGGTGGCCGCCGGGGTTGCCGAACAGGTCCCGCACCGCGGTCGTCGTCCACGAGAGCGGGTTGAGCGTGGCGATGGCCCCGAGCCAGGTCGGCATGAGCTCCGGCGCGGCGAAAGCGTTGGAGATCATCGTGACGGGGTAGAGCAGGCCGTAGATCCCGTTGGCCATCTCCGGACTTTTCGCCCGAAGCCCGAGATAGATGCCGAGCCACAGGAACGCCATCCGGGCCAACAGCAGTAGCCCGATCGCTGCGAGGGTCTCCCAGACGGTGCCGTGCCAGCGCCACCCCACGAGCAGGCCGGCGCCGATGAGAATGGCCAGGCTGACCAGGGAGTACAGCAGGCCGGCCAGCGACCGCCCGACGACGACCGCAGACGGCGCGATGGGCATCGACCGGAACCGGTCCATGACCCCCTTGGTGTTGTCGGCCTGCACCGCGGCCAAGGTCTCACCGAGACCGAAGGCCATGGTCTGGACGAACATCCCCGGCAGCACGAACTCCTGGTAGCTGAGCCCGCCCGGCACCTGCATCGCGCTACCCAGCACGTAGGCGAAGAGGACCACGAAGATGATGGGGAAGATCAGGGTCCACAGGATCAGCTGCGGCTCGCGCACCCAGTGCGCGACGTCGCGTCCGGCCACGAGGAAGCCGTCGCGGGCGGCCCAGCGCAGCCGCTCGAGCGGCCGGTATGCCAGTGACTCCCCCGTGGTGGTGACCGCGGTCATGGGGTGCCCTCCTTCTGATCAGCGGTCGTCTCGTCCTCGGTCGAGTGTCCGGTCAGCCGGAGGAACACGTCGTCGAGCGTCGGCTTGCGCAGCGCGATGTCCTCGATAGCCACGCGGTGCTCCTGCAGGTCGCGCAGCACCCCGGCCATGGCGGCGACCCGGTCGTCGACCGGGGCGGAGACCCGTCGTTGCTCGCGGTCGACGTGCGGCGGCCCGGCGCTGTAGCGCGAGACCGCTTCGAGGGCCCGGTCGAGGTCGGCGCCGTCGCGAGGCGACTCCTCGACGACCACCTCGAGCTGGTCACCACCGACCTCGCGCTTGAGCTCGTCCGGCGTGCCATCGGCGATGACCCTGCCGGCCTCCATCACGGCCACGCGGCCGGCCAGCTGGTCGGCCTCGTCGAGGTACTGGGTGGTCAGCAGGACGGTCGTCCCGTCGGCCGCGAGGGACCGGACCGCGTCCCACACCTCCGTGCGGTTCCGCGGATCCAGGCCGGTGGTCGGCTCGTCGAGGAAGAGCACTTCGGGCCGGAGGAGCAGGGTGATCGCGAGGTCGAGCCGGCGACGCATACCCCCTGAGTAGTGCTTGACCTGCTTCTCGGCCGCGTCCGCGAGGCCGAACTGACCGAGCAGCTCGTCGGCGCGACGCTGGGCGTCGCGGCGGGTCATCCGGTTGAGGCGGCCGAACAGCACGAGGTTCTGGCGACCTCCGAGGATCTCGTCCACGGCGGGGGTCTGCCCGCTCAGGCCGATCCGGCGCCGGACCTCGTGCGGCTGGGTCGCCGGGTCTCGCCCGGCGACTCGGGCGTTCCCTGCGTCGTAGCGCACTAGGGTCGCGAACGCGCGCACTGCCGTCGTCTTGCCGGCCCCGTTCGGACCGAGCAGGCCGAACACCGTCCCCCGGTCTACCTCGAGGTCGAACCCGTCGAGCGCCCGCTGGTCGCCGTACCGCTTGACCAGCCCCTCGGCGCCGATCGTCACCGCCATTCCGCCACCTCTCCTTACGCGGTAAAGTGAAGAAGGAAGAACAATACTTTATTCCGTAAAGAGAGGCAACCATGGTCATGGACGCCGGCCAGGGCGACGCCCGCCGCACTATGGAGCTGCTCTGGGGACTCCCGTCCGCGACCGAGACCACCGCGCGTGGTCCCAAGCCCGCACTCACCGTCGACGCCATCGTCGCCGCGGCCACCGACATCGCCGACGCCTCCGGGTTCGACGCGGTCTCGATGCGCGCAGTGGGCGAGCGGCTGGGGCGGACGGCGATGGCGCTCTACACGTACGTGCCGAGCAAGGCCGAGCTGGTCGACCTCATGCTCGACCGGACCCTCGGCGAGCTCGACATCACCTACGACCTCAGCCCCGGGTGGCGGCTGGCGGCTCGCCGCTGGGCGCTGGACTCGTGGGAGTTCTACGTGCGGCACCCGTGGGTGCACCGCATCTGGACCGCCCGACCGGTCCTGGGGCCGGGCAGCTACGCGGCCATGGAGCAGCCGGCGGCGATCTTCGCGTCGGCCGGACTGTCCGGCCCGGACGTCATGAAGGTCGTCGGCATGGTCTCGGCGTTCGTCGTGGGCGTCACCCGCCAGGTGACCGAGCTGAGGGAGGTCACCGCGGCGGCCGGTCAGTCCGAGGACGAGTGGTGGGCGACGCACTCGCAGCTGCTGTCGGAGCTCGTCCCTGACGTCGACGACCGCTACCCGAACCTCGCCCGCGCAGGGGAGGAGGGCGCTTTCGAGTTCGACCACGAACCGGGCCATTACCTCGAGCAGGAGACCCGCAACGCGTTCGAGTTCGGGCTGGACCGGATGCTCGACGGCATCGAGGCATACCTGTCGCGGCAGCCCGAGGTGTAGTCCCCTCTGGAGCGGGTAGTCCGGCTCTCATCCGACCCCAAGGAGGATCCGTGACCACCCACACCCGACCGCTCGCCCTCGTCACCGGCGCGTCGAGCGGGATCGGTCGCGAGCTGTCGGTCGAGCTCGCCGCTCGTGACTTCGACCTCGTTCTCGCGGCGGAGGACGCTGACCTGTCGACCGTGGGCGAGGGCGCGTCGCGGAGTGGTGTCTCGGTCGTGACCGTCACAGCCGACCTGGCGACCGACGCGGGCGTGGAGAAGCTCGCGGCCGAAGTCGAGGGGCTCGGCCGGCCGGTGGACGTGCTCTGCCTCAACGCCGGTGTCGGCAACGCCGGCCCGTTCATCGAGACACCGCTGGAAGACGACCTGCGGCTGATCGCCCTCAACATCGACCACGTCGTCCACACGGCGAAGCGGCTGCTGCCGCCCATGGTGCAACGCGGACAGGGCCGGGTGCTCATCACCTCGTCGATCGCCGCGCTCATGCCCGGACCCTGGTACGCGACGTATGCGGCGTCGAAGGCCTTCTTGCAGTCCTTCGCCGAAGCGATCCGCTACGAGCTCAAGGACACCGGCGTCACGGTGACCGCGCTGCTGCCGGGCCCGACCGACACCGACTTCTTCGACCGGGCCAACATGGACGGCACCGTGGCTGGCCAGGGACCCAAGGATGACCCGGCGGACGTGGCGCGGGACGGCATCCAGGCGATGCTCGACGGCAAGGACCAGGTCGTCGCCGGCTCGTGGCGCAACACGGTGCAGGCGGTGCTGAGCAAGGGCGGCCCGGACCGCCTCAAGGCGGCCGTGCACGCCCAGATGACCAAGGAGAAGTAGCGGCGCTAGCCGGCTTCCAAGCGGGTCAGCTCGAAGACCGGGTGGGCGTGGGCCTCGCGAACGAACGCCTCGACCGGCGCCCCTTTCGGCGCGTCGAAGTAGGAGCGGACCGCGCCCGCCACCTCCAGGTAGTCCCTGAGCACCGGCCCGGCCTCCTCCGGCGCGACCTCCTGCACCGCATACTCCGCATAGGTCTGCTGGCCGTCGATCTTCCCGGTGAGCCGGACGGTGCCCGTGGCCCGGGCGTTGACAACCCAGCCCACCGGGCCGTAGGGGGCGACCAGGTAGAGGTGACCGCTGCGGTGCACGGGTGTCACCGGGTTGCGGCGCTCGTCTCCGGTTCGGCGTCCCACCGTGGTGAGCATGACCGTGCCTGGCACGAGGTTCCACGCGACCAGGCGATCCATGACCGCGTTGCCGATTCGTCGGCCGGTCGTCATTTCGAGCCGCTTGGTCGGCCACCGGGACTGGTCCGCGCTCATGGACACAAACCGTAGGGCCTGCTTGCCGCCTCCCGGCTAGACTGACGTCGTGACCAGCACCGCTTCTTACCGCGCGCCGGTATGCGTGCCGTGCGCCAGTTGGTGGCTGCCCTGACCGGGCGGACCTGACATCTCACGACAAGCCGCCCCGACGACGGGCGGCTTTGCTGTGTCTGCACCGGCGCCCGCGGGGCACGACCGAACGAGGAGCACCTCATGACCACGACGACCGACCAGCCCACGGCGGTGCCGGAGGCGCCGAGCCGGCGCAAGCGCATGCTCACGGGCGACCGCCCGACCGGAAAGCTGCACCTCGGCCACTTCGTCGGCAGCTTGGAGAACCGGATCCGGCTCCAGGACGAGTACGAGGCGTTCTTCATCATCGCCGACCTGCACATGCTGACGACCAACAACACCCGCGCCGACATCGACCGGGCCAGCACCAATGCGCGCGACATGGTCCTCGACCAGCTGTCCGCCGGGATCGACCCGGACAAGGCGACGTTCTATCTGCAGTCCGCGATCCCTGAGGTGAGCGAGCTCAACACGCTGTTCCAGAACCTGGTCACGGTTCCTCGCCTGGAACGGGTCCCGAGCCTCAAGGACATGGCCCGGGCCGCCGGCAAGGACGAGATGCCGTACGGCCTGCTGGGGTACCCCGTGCTCCAGGCGGCCGACATCCTCTGCGTCAAGGGCGACGTCGTCCCGGTCGGCAAGGACAACCACGCGCACGTCGAGGTCACCCGCGAGATCGCCCGCCGGTTCAACTACCTCTAC
>DATLQE010000054.1:0-2109 GCA_035535335.1 Lapillicoccus sp.
CACGGGTACGGCCCGCATCTCGCGGTACAGCCAGCGGACGAAGGTCCAGCGGCTCCCGATCGAGCCGATCAGCCAGGCGAGCGCGAACCAGCGCGCCGGCCGGTGCGGACGGCTCGCCGACGGGATCTGCATCCGTCTGTACGCGGAGGAGGACTACCAGGGGCGGCCCGAGTTCACCGACCCGGAGATCCTGCGGACCAACCTCGCGTCGGTCATCCTCCAGATGACCAGCCTGCGCCTCGGCGACGTCGCCCGCTTCCCGTTCCTCGACCCGCCCGACTCCCGGCAGGTCACCGACGGCGTCCGCCTGCTCGAGGAGCTGCGAGCGGTCGAGACCAGCGACGACAGCGACAACCGGCGGCGGCTCACCGCATACGGGAAACGGCTCGCGCAGCTGCCCGTCGATCCCCGGCTCGGCCGGATGCTGCTCGAAGCCGACCGGCTCGGCTGCCTCCGCGAGGTCCTTGTCGTGGTGTCGGCGATGAGCATCCAGGACCCGCGCGAACGACCCCTCGACAAGCAGGAGCTGGCCAACGCGGCGCACAAGCGGTTTTCCGACGAGCACTCCGACTTCGCCGCCTACCACAACCTCTGGCGCTACGTGCAGGACCAGCAGAAAGCGTTGTCCAGCAGTGCCTTTCGTCGGATGTGCAAATCCGAGTTCCTCCACTACCTGCGGATCAGAGAGTGGCAGGACCTGCACCAGCAGCTCCGACAGGCCTGCAAGCAGGCGGGATTCGACACGTCGCGCAGCGCCCGTCACGGCGACCCGGATCTCGACACCGTCCACCGGGCGCTGCTCGCCGGCCTCCTGTCGCACGTCGGCGCCCGTGACGAGATCAAGCGCGAGTACCTGGGGGCCCGTGGCGCGCGGTTCGGGATCTCACCGGGTTCCAGCCTTTTTCGCAAGCAGCCGCAGTTCGTCATGGCGGGCGAGCTGGTCGAGACCACTCGGCTGTGGGCGCGCGACGTGGCCCGGATCGACCCGGTGTGGGCCGAAGCGGCGGGGGAGCATCTCGTCAAGCGGTCGTACTCCGAGCCGAGATGGTCGGCCCGGCAGGGGAGCGCGGTCGCCACCGAGCGAGTGACGCTCTACGGGGTGCCGCTCGTCGTGGGCCGCACCGTCGGGTATGCGCGCGTGGACCCAGTCGAGTCGCGCCACCTCTTCATCCAGCGGGCCCTCGTCGAGGGGGACTGGACGACGCGGCACCGGTTCTTCCACGACAACGCCGCCCTGGTCGAGCGGCTGTCGGAGCTCGAAGCGCGGACCCGGCGGCGGGATCTCATCGTGGGCGACGAGGCGCTGTACGCGTTCTACGACAAGCGGATTCCCGCATCAGTGGTATCGGCACGACACTTCGACTCGTGGTGGAAGAAGGCCGGGCGCTCGGACCCGACGCTGCTGACCTTCACCGAAGACCTGCTGCTCTCGGACCGCGCGGACGAGGTCGACACCGACGCCTACCCGACCGCGTGGCGGCAGGGCGACCTCGACCTCCCGGTGACGTACCGGTTCGAGCCGGGCCACCCCGAGGACGGCGTCACCGTGCACATCCCGGTCGAGGTGCTCAACCGGGTGACGGCGGACGGGTTCGACTGGCAGGTGCCGGGGATGCGCGAGACGTTCGTCACCGCCCTGATCCGTGTTCTGCCCAAGGGAGTCCGTCGTCTTCTGGTGCCGGCGCCCGAGCACGCGGCGGCTCTCGTGCGCGAGCTCGGGGAGCGGGGTCTGGGACCCGAAGACGGTGCCCTGACCGACGTCCTCGGGCAGGTGATCCGGCAGACCCGAGGCGTCGCGGTCGGCCCAGACGACTGGGACGTGGCCCGCGTCCCACCCCATCTGCGGGTGCACTTCGCCGTCGAGGACTCCGGGGGTCGGGTCATCGCGCGAGGCCCCGATCTCGATGCCCTGCGCGAGATGGCTCAGCCGGAGCTCCGCCGCCAGGTGTCGCGAGCGGGGGCGTCCGTCGAGCGCTCGGGCCTGCGCACCTGGGACGTGGGAAGGATCCCGGACGAGGTCGCGACGACGTCGGCGGCCGGTCGGCGGGTCGAGGGCTACCCCGCGCTCGTCGACGACGGCGTCTCCGTCTCCCTGCGCGTCCTGCCGAC
>DATLQE010000055.1:0-5095 GCA_035535335.1 Lapillicoccus sp.
GTCGCGGCGGCGAGCGACGACGCATACCCCTCCTGGCAGAGCACGAGGACCCGCGTCTCGTCGGTGACCCAAGGCAGCCGAGCGGCGCCGCGGGGGTCGAGGCGCCACTCCAGGACGTTCCGCTCGATGAGGACCGGGCGCAGCTCGGGGTGAACCTCTCCTTCGGCCCGCCGCTGGGCCTCCGGGCGGATGTCGACGAGCACCGCGCGGCCGTGGAGGACGAGCTGGTATGCGGCTCGCGGCGAGATCCGCTGGTACGTCGCCCGGGCCTCGTCGAGCAGATCGTCGACCGTCGTCGACGCGGTGCGGACGGGACTGACCACCGGCGTCGTCGGCCGCGAGAACTGGCGCGTCTCCCAGTGGACGGCCGCGGCCCGCTCCGCGGGCAGGGTCGCGGTCACCATGACGGCGCGTTCTGCGAGTCGGCCAGCTGGACCGGCCCGCCGGGGCCGAGCTCGAACCGGCCCATGGTGACCAGGGCCGGCGCGTAGGCGTGCACGGTCAGGGCGCGGCCCGGTCCGACACCGACGACGTTGTGGACGTGGTCAGGGCCGAACGATCGGGTGTCGCCCTCGGCGAGGGTCCGGTGCTGGACGGCGCCCAGCGCCCAGGTCTGCTCCAGCACGACGCCCGAGGCGACGGCGAAGGCGCCGGAGGCCTCGCCGTGGTCGTGCCAGCCGGTCTCGGTGCCCTCCGGCCAGGAGATGACCCAGACGTCCATCCGCGCATCGCCGGCAAGGCGAGCCCAGGTGCGTAGGCGAGTGCCGTTCGGGAGGAGGGCGGCCAGGTTGGGGTTGAGGGCGTAGCGGCGGGCGGTCTGGCGCAGTTCGGCCAGCCGAACCGGGCGGCGAAATCGCGGGGCGTCGAGGTGCGCGGACAAGGCGGTCATGTCGTGTCCCAGGGGTCGGGGCCGGTGCGCACGGCACCGGCAGGCTGCGGTCGGAAGGTCTGAACGGGTCGAGCCGACGGTCAGGACCAGCGACAACAGCGCGCGACGACGCGCCACGTGGTCGCCGGAACCGGCCGACCCGTGCGCATTCGCGTCGCGACGGACATGGAACAAGGACATCAGTGGCCAGGAAGCTCTCGCAAGCGGATTGATACATCATCTCGCGTTATGGACATCCCTATGCGTCGTTATGTCTCTGTCGCCCTCATAGGCTCTCCCACATGACCACCGAACCGCTCACGGTGCCCGCCCTCGTCGTCCCTCGGACCGGCGGATCCGAGGTCCTCACCGTGCTGGACCGGGAGATCCGGGCGCCTGGACCGGGACAGGTACGCGTGACCGTGGCCGCCGCCGGCATCAACTTCATCGACATCTACCAGCGGGAGGGCGTCTACCCGATGACCACGCCGTTCGTCGTCGGCGGCGAAGGGGCGGGCACGGTCGAGGCGGTGGGCGAGGGGGTGGACCGCACGGTCGGCGACCGGGTCGCGTGGGCCCAGGGACCCGGCAGTGCGGCCGGGGCGGTCGTCGTCGAGGCCGCCTCGGTGGTGTCGGTGCCCGACGGCGTCGACCTCGAGACCGCAGCCGCGGTCATGCTCCAAGGCATCACGGCCCACTACCTCGTCAACTCCACGTATAACGTCCAGCCCGGCGACCTGGTCCTCGCCCACGCGGTCGCCGGCGGGGTGGGCCAGCTGCTCGTCCAGCTGGTCAAGGCCAAGGGCGCGACGCTCATCGGGACGGCCGGTGCGGCGGAGAAGGTGCAGCTGGGGCTGGAGCTCGGCGCCGACCACGTCATCGACTACTCGTCCCTCGCCGACATGAGCGAGCTGCCCGGCCGGGTCAAGGAGCTGACCGGCGGCAAGGGGGTCGACGTGGTCTACGACGGTGTGGGCCAGACGACGTTCGACGCGTCGCTCGCCTCGCTGCGCCCGCGCGGCATGATGGTGCTCTACGGCGGCTCCAGTGGGCAGGTGCCGCCGTTCGACATCCAGCGGCTCAACCGCGGCGGCTCGCTGTTCCTCACCCGACCGACGATGGGCAACTACATCGCCACCCGGGAGGAGCTCGTCTGGCGCGCGTCCGAGATCCTCGGCGCCGTCGCCGACGGGTCGCTGACGGTGTCGGTGGGCGGCCGGTACCCGCTCGCCGAGGCGCCGGCGGCATACGACGCGCTGGCCGGCCGCCAGACGACGGGAAAGCTCCTGCTCCTCCCCTAGCACTCGGGTTCGTGCTCTGAACCGCACCGAAATCCGTCCGCCAGACGCACGAACCACGGGTCACAAACGTCGTTGGTTACCCTCGGTCGATGGAGGGCCCGGGCGGCGCAGGCAAGGTGACGCGGCGGGCGGTGCTCGGCGGGGTCGTCGCCGGAGGGGTGGCCGCGTGCACGTCGCCACCGAGCACTCCGAGCTCCCCTGAAGGTGCCGTGACGACTAACGAGTCCCCTCCGGCTTCGACGGCGACCTCGTCGACGACGGCGATGCCGACCGGGCCGCGGCTGCCGTTGGTGCTGGCCGCCCACGTCACCCGGGCGGCCGGGCTGAGCGCGTCTCGGGCGGTGCTCGACGCCGCGGTCACCGGCGGCCGGGTGGCGTGGAGCGACGTCGGGGGGACCGGCGACGTCGTCGACGTGGTCCGTGGCGCCTCGGCCGGAGGCGCGGGTCCCGACGCCGACGCTCTGACCGCCGTCCAGTCCAACCCGGACATCCTCGCGGTGGTCCGGGCCGACGCGCTCGGTCCGGCGGTCGCCGCGGTGCCGGTCGACGGGATCGACCCGGTAGCTCGGCCCGACGCATACCCGCTCACCGTTCCCGGTGACCCGGCGAACCCGGTCGACCCCAGCCGGGTCGTCACGACCCTCTGGGTGGGCGACATCATGCTCGGCCGGCGAGTGGGTCAGCAGATCGCCGCGGCGCGCGACCCGAACCTGCCGTTCAGCGGCACCGCGGACCGGCTCCGCGCGGCCGACCTCACCGTCGGCAATCTAGAGTGCACGCTGTCCCGCAACGGCCGGCCGACACAGGGCGGCGACTCGTTCGGGGCGGACGCCTCGTCGCTCGCCGGCCTGCGCGACGCCGGCTTCGACGTGCTGGTCCTGGCCAACAACCACCTCGGCGACTACGGCGACGGCGCCCTGCGCGAGACCCTGGCCGCGGTGCGTGGCGGCGGGCTCGCGACGACCGGCGCGGGGGAGAACCTCGCGGCGGCCCTCGAACCCGCCGTGGTCGAGCGCAAGGGTGTCCGGTTCGGGATCCTCGCCTTCAACGCGATCGGCGAAACGCCCGCGGCGACCGACAGGTCGGCCGGCGCCCTGTCGGTGCGGATGCCGCCGCGAACGGGGCCGCTGAACGAGCAGGACCTCGCGCGGGTCACCGACGCCGTCCGCGGGCTGCGCTCGCGCGCCGACGTGCTCGTCGTGTACCCGCACTGGGGCACTCAGTACGTACACGAGCCGGTTCCCGAGCAGCGCGACGTGGCCCGTCGGCTCGTCGACGCCGGTGCGACTGCGGTCATCGGTTCGCACCCGCACTGGGTGCAGGGCCTCGACCTCCACCAGGGCCGGCTCGTCGCCCACTCGCTGGGCAACTTCGTCTTCGACATGACCTTCTCGACGCCGGTGCAGCAGGGCGTGGCCCTCGAGCTGGTCTTCTGGGGCGACCGCCCGATGGCCGCCCGCCTGCTCCCCTACCGGATCGGGGACCGGTATGTGCCCCGCTGGCTCGATGGGGGCGCCGAGGCCGACCGCATCCTCGCCGACGTGTGGGGCGCCAGCACCGAACCGTTCGCGGCATGACGACCGACAACCCGAGGGATACGCCGAGTCGGCGGGCCGTGCTGCTCGGCGCTGCGGCGCTGGGGCTGGCCGCCTGTTCCGAGACTCCCGCACCCAGCGCGCCGGCAAGGACGTCGGCGACGACGCGCACACCGCAGCCCTCGCCGACCACCTCGGTGGCTCCCAGCCCGACGACATCCGCCCCACCTCCTCTGCCGAGCAGCCGGGTCTTCCCGATTGCGCCGAACGAACCCGAGCCGGTGGCCAAGGAGAAGGCGGTCCGGCTGGTCGAGGCAACGTCGGCCTGGGGACCGGGCGCGTCGGAAGCGGCGGCGGTCGCGGGCCGGCTTGGGGCGCGGGGGATCTCCGCCGAGCGGGCCGCGGCGTTCGCGGCGGCGACGGCACCCTTCCGGGGTGGCAGCCCCGAGGCGACATCAAGGGTCATCGCGGTGCAGTACGGCGGGCTGACCGCGACATCCGCGTCGCTGCTCGTCACCTTCGAGCAGTGGACTCGAGACGGCTCAGGCGCCGTCGTCCGCGGCGGTGCGGGTGCGGACGTGCGGCTGGCCAAGGAGGGCGGCGAGTGGCAGGTGACCGAGGTGTTCGCCGCAGTGCCACCGCCGGCCGTCTCGCCGGCGCCGGCGCTGGTCACCGCGGTCTTGACGAACTCGAAGATCCGGCTGCCACCAGCGGCCGCGGCCGACATCGCCGCCGGCAACCTGCGACCCCGGCCGATGCAGGCGCTGCGGGACCTCTCCCGCGACTACGACATTGACATCAGCATCGTCTTCAAACCGCACCCGGACAACGTGTTCGCGACGGACCGGCTCAGCGATCACACCCGGCGCCGAGCCTGGGACATCTGGGCGGTCAACGGGCAGGCGGTCATCGCGGAGTCGACGCCGGATGCGTTGGTGGACGGGTTCCTTCGCGACGCCAAGGACGCGGGTGCCTACAACATCGGCGGGCCGAGGCTGCTGTCCGGGGCGGGGTTCTTCTCCGACCGGACCCACCGGGACCACTGCCACATCGCGTTCAACCGCGACACCTGAGCGTATGCGTCAGGTCCAGAGGACGGCGACGCAGACGTTGAGGATCGCCAGCAGGGCGGTGGCCTGGAACAGTCCGGTGGCCGGGAGGACGGCCGTCGTCGTATCCCCGGACGCCCCGCCCCCGTCGCCGTCTGCCGCGGCTAGCGCCCGGCGCTGGCGGCCGTTGGCGATCTCGGCGCAGGCGGTACAGGCCAGTGCGACGACGAGCTTGACGCCGATCTTGGTCCGGTTCAGGGCGTCGGACGGGTCGCTGCTCATCTCGTGCAGCCCGACCAGAACGATGCCGGTGACGACCTGGGCCCGCGCGCCCCAGACCAT
>DATLQE010000056.1:0-14376 GCA_035535335.1 Lapillicoccus sp.
CGGCGGCAAGCGGATCGACAACGTCGAAGACGTCCTCAAGATCGGTCAGAAGGTGCAGGTCGAGCTCAAGGAGATCGACCCGCGCGGCAAGCTCTCGCTGGCCGCGGTCCTGGCTGACACCGACGGGCAGGACGGTTCTTCAGCCGCCGCGCCCGCGGAGACCGCCACCGCCTGATCTACGAATCGGGGTGATACCGACCGGATCTCCGGGCGGTACCACCCCGAGCCGTCTCTGGGGACGCGCGCGTCAGTCTTCGTCGGTGTCCGGCAGCTTCGCGCGGATCTGGTCGACCTCGGCCAGCGCCGCCCGCAGCGTCCTGTCGGCGACCTTGTTGGCCGCGGCCGCCTCCTTCTGGGCCTTCACCAGGCCGTCGCGTTCGCCGCGGGCCGACTTCAGCTCGGCGTCGAGCTCCGCGATCCGGGCGTCCAACGCCTCCAGGGCGTCGGTCGCCTCGCTCAACGCATCCCCGGCCTCGGCCGCAGCGGACATCGTCTCGCGGGACCGCTTCTGGGCCTCGGCCAGCCGCTTGAGCAGGGCGGGATCGGGCTCGGCCGGCTCTTCCGGCTCCGGTTCGGCAGGCCGACCCTTGCCGCGGGCTGCGCCCTGCCCCTCGCCCTTGATCACCCGCAGGGCCGGCCGTCGCGCCGGCGCCGGAGCCGCGGTCGCCTCGGACAGGTCGACGTCGCCGAACCCGGCATAGGACAGCGCCCGGGTCAGCTGCCCCGAACCAACCGCCTGCGCCGCGGCCGTCGTCGCCAGCGCCGCCACGAACGTCTCCCGCACCTGGTTGGCCACGGGCGTGGACAGCGCGCCCCCGGCCTCTTTGGCCACCTCCGCCGTCGCCCGGACAAGCTCGTCGACGAGCTTGGTGCGCTCGCGGCTCAGCGTCTTCAACGCCGAGCCGTCCATCTTCTCCTGCGCCTCGTGCAGCCCGGCCGCCAGGTCGACCAGCCGCTCGATGTCCGCCGGTCGGGACCGGACCAGCTGGTTGATCGCCCAGGCCGCCGCAGTGGGCTTGCGGATCGACTCGATGGCCTTGGCCAGGCCGGTCTCCTTGTCGGCCTTGGCCTGCGCCGCCAGACCGCGACGGGCCGACAGGAACTCGTCGGGGGACAGCCCATACAGCTGGCCGACTGCGCTGTCCAGATCCAGCTCGTCCACGTCCACGACGCCACCGTATGCCGGTCCGGCGTCCAGGGCGTGCCCGCGCACGCCGTGACCAGCCTCAGCTCGCCGCCGCTACCCGGCTCGCCTTGGTCCGCACGCTCGACGTGAGCGGGACGCCGCTGTCGAGGAGCTCTTGCATCTGTTCCGGGGTCACGTCGCCGCGAGCCAGCCGGCCGAGGGTCACCTGGTGTGACGGCCGGACCAGACTCTGGATGGCGTCGCCCGCCCGCACGTCGCCCTCCGAGAGCACCCGGCACATCGCGCCGACCCGTCCGGTGCGGAGGAACGCGAGGTGGAACTCATCGATGCCCATGCGCAGCGCGAGGTTGTCGCAGGGCGTGCGGATCCCGCGCACCTCGAGCTTCAGGTCATCGCCGACCCGCCATTGTTCGCCGACCCGGGCGCCGGTGACGTCCAGTCCCGTGGTGCGCAGGTTCTCGCCGAACAACCCCGGCGGGATCTCTCGACCGAGCCGCGCCGACCACCAGTCGGCGTCCTCGTCCGCATACACGTAAACCGCGCGGTCGAGGCCGCCATGTCGGCGGTCGACCTGCTGGTCGCCGGCCAGGCCGAGCCACCCCACGCGGACTGGCCCGCGAACCGGCCGCTTGTCGATCGCGGTCCGGTGGAAGTACCCGTCCCGCAAGGCATAGAGGACGTTCACGGTCCGAACGGCGGCGTCCGTCATCGGTCCAGCGTCGCACGTGACGCCGACGACGACCTGACCGGCGTTGCGTATCGCAAGCGGCGTCCAAGCGGCCCCCAAGACCGACCGGCGACCGTAGCGGCATGACGACACCCACTCACTACCGCGAGCAGGTCAGCCTGCCCGGCCAGACCCACGTGGCCGAGGGACCGTACGACCAGACCCCGATGTACCTCATGCACCACGCCTTCCGGCGCGACCTCGCCCGGTTCGAGGCCGCGGTGCGGGCGACCCCGCTCGGGGACATCGACACGTGGACGGCCCTGGCTCGGCGCTGGGACCGGTTCGCCACCGTCCTCCACCACCATCACCAGGTCGAGGACGCACACATCTGGCCGGTTCTCGAACGCCACGCCGACGAGGACGGCGAGACGTCGGCCACCGAGATGCTTCACGCGATGGAGGCCGAGCACGGCCAGATCGACCCGGCGCTGGCCGCGGTCGAGGAGGCGTTCCGGACGATGGCCGCCCACCCGTGCGTCGACCACCGCAACGCCCTCGACGTCCGGGTCACGGCGGTGCGGGCCGCTCTCCTCGAGCACCTGCGTCACGAGGAGACCGACGCCCTGCCGTACCTCCAGCGCGTCACGACGCCGGAGGAGGAGAAGGCCATGAGTAAGGGCGCCGAGCAAGGCTATCCCTTGCGGATCACCCCGTTCGTCGTGCCGTGGGTCGCCGAGCGGGTCCCGGAGGAGCTCATCACGCCGATCCTCCGCCAGGCCGGTCCCGCCTTCGTGGTCCTGCTGCGGCTCACGAGAAGCCGTTTCCGCCGCGGGGAAGCGAGGGCGTTCCGGTATGCGTGAGCCCAGGTGTCAGAACCCCATCCGGACGCGCAGGGCGACCAGCCAGTCGCGGTAGGCCGGCAGGTCCCAGGCGTCGGCCAGCGCGAGAGCCCGGTCGGCGCGCCGGGCGGCGCCCGCGACGTCCCCGGTCGTGGCCGCGGCGAGCGCGAGGTATCCGTCGACGGGGCCGAAGACCAGGGAGACGCCGGCCACGGCCATCCGGCCGGCCAGGGGGGCGAGGACCTTCGCCCACCGCCGGGCGACGGCTGCGTCACCGACGACGCTGGCCGCCTCGACCTCGAAGCAGGCGAGCATCAGGGTGGCCCACGTCTCGAGTCCTGGCGTTAGCGGGTGCTCGGTCATGCTCCGCCGCAGGGTGCCCGGCTCGCCGACGCGGGCGAGCAGCCCGTGGCCCAGCCCGGCGCCTGGCCCGGGGTGCTCCGTGTCCTGGTCGACGATGAGCAGCGCCACCTCGGCGTCGCCGGGTCGCGGCTCCCAGACGTGCCGGATCGTCTCGACGATGACCGGCTCGATCTCGCCGATCGGCAACGCGACGTGTCCGGCGAGCGCCAGCACCTCGTCCCGTCGACGGTCCGCCTCGAGGAGGTCGGCGCGCAGGGCTGCGAGGCTCATCTCCACCCAGCTCAGAGTCCAGAGGACGTACGGCAGCCGCTCGCGCTCGGCGATGGCCTCGGCCGCGCGGGCCGGACCCTCCCACGCCCCGGGTCCCGACATCTCGAGCCCGTCGACGGCCAGGGCGAGGAGGGCGACGGCCTGGGCGGCGGGGTCGCCGGCGGCTCGCGCCGCGGCCAGCACCTCCGCGTCGAGGTCGAGTCGCATGGGGGTGTGCGACGGGCTCCACATCGCCTGCCAGGCCGCCCGGCCGGCCCACGTCAGCAGGGCGGGGTCGCCGAGCCGGCGGGCGAGGTCAAGACCGGCGTCGACGAGGGCTGACCGCTCGGCGACGGCCGAGGGGTCGTAGTAGAGCTCGACCGCCAGGGCCAGCAGCAGCATGCATCGCTCCGCCGAGTCGTCCTCCGGCAGCGCGCGCAGCGCCCAGCGCAGGTCGTCGATCCCGTCCTCGGACCGGACCATCCAGTCGTGGATCGTCCAGACGCAGTAACGGGTCAGACCCGCCGCGGCCGGGCCGACGAGGTCGGGACGCTCGAGGGTCCGCGCCAGCGCCATCGCGGCGTACGACGCCTCGCTGACGGTCGGCCACCATGCGGCATACGCCGAGTCTCGGGCCAGCTCGACGAGCAGCCGGTACCGCTCCTCGAGGCTCGCCCCGGGGGTGCGCTCGTGGCTGGCGATCGCCTCGTGCCGCAGGGTCAACGCCTCGCGGTATGCGGTGGCCCGCCGCGCCTGGTCGGCCGCCGCCTCCGCCGCGTGCCACGCCCGCTCGGAATTCGTCGGCCCGGCGGCGAGCCAGTGCCGGGCCAGCTCCGCGGTGAGCTCGTCGTCACTGAGTAGGGCGCGCAGACCCGATTCCGTCTCGAGGGCGTGCGCCACCTGCGCGTGGAGCCGGGCGCGGTGACGCGGAGCCACGGAGAGCAGCACCGACTCGTGGGTCAGCGCGTGGGTGAACGCATACCCCTCCGAGCCGTGCTCGAGGACCAGGCCGGCGGTGCGGGCCGGTTCGAGGGCCACGTCGACGACGTCGACGTCGTGCTGTCCCGCCGCCGCGACCACCTCCGGCCGGAACGACCGGCCGACCACGGCCGCCGCCCGGAGCGTCTCCAGGGCGTCCGGCGGAAGGGCTTCCAGACGGCGGGCGAGAACCTCACGCACCGTGGCGGGCACGTCATCGGGGGCGGAACCGAGGCGCGCGAGCTCGACGAGGAAGAAGGGGTTCCCTCCCGACCGCCGGCGCCAGGTCTCCGCGGTCGCCTCGTCCACGGCGTCCCCGGCGACGGCCCGGACGAGGTCGAAGGCCTCGCGGGCGCCAAGACCGGTGATCTCGACCCGCAGAGCGTGCCGGCGGGCGAAGGCCTCGACGGCGTCCGCAAGTGGTCCGGTCGGGTCGGGGTGGCGACGCCGGGTGGCGACGACGGCGAGCGGCAGGTCGTCGGGGATCACCGAGACGAGGTGGCGCAGCGCCCGCAGCGTCGCCTCGTCCGCCCAGTGGAGGTCGTCGAGGACGACGAGGAGGGGTCGTCGGCGGGCGGCCACCAGGACGGCCTGGGCGATCCGGTCCCACGTCTGGAACGCCACCTGCCCGGGGGCGAACGCGTCGGACCCGGTGGCGATGACGTCGGCGAGCGACACCTCCGTCGGCTCGGCGGCGGTCGCCTCCACGGCCCGCAGGACGTCGAGCCACGGCCACAACGGTGGGGCGCCGTCATCCTGCGAGCAGGCGCCCGCGGCCACGCATACCCCGCGTGCCGTCGCGTCGGCGACCAGGTGACGGACCAGCCACGACTTGCCGATCCCGGGCTCGCCGATGACCGTCGCCAGCGCCACCGAACCGTCGGCCTGGCGGTCGAGGACGCTGCTTAGCTCGGCTCGCGGACCGTCGCGGCCGACGTCGGGGGCGGTCGGTGCCGGGATGGCCGGCGCGGCCGGCGCGGCCGGGACCGGCGCGGGCGACGGGTCGGGGAGCCGGGTCGTCACGGCCGGGTCCTGGCGCAGGATGCCCTGTTCGAGGCCGGCCAGCTCTGGTCCGGGATCGAGACCGGTCTCGTCCGCCAGCTGCTCACGGAACCGCCGGAGCCCGTCGAGGGCCTCGACCTGACGGCCGGATCGCACGAGGGCGACGGCGTGCACCGCGCGGAGACGCTCGCGCAGTGGCTCGCGCGCGATCGCGGACTCGGCCGTCGAGAGGACGCTGGCGTGCTCGCCGAGGGCGAGGAGGCCGACGAGCCGGGCCTCCTCGGCCGCGACCCGCAGGCGCTCCAGGGCGGCGCGTTCAGCGAGGACGTGCGGGTGGTCGGGCAGGTCCGCGTACGGCTCGCCGTTCCACGCCGCCAGCGCCTCGTCGAGCTGCTCGACGAGGGCCAGCGTTCGGGCACGGTCCGGCCAGCCGGACCGGTTGCCGTCGCCGAGCTGGCTCGAGAGCGGCGAGAGACCGCGTTCGGCGTCCCGGACGTCGGCCGCGAACCGGTGGACGTCGACGGCCGACCGCTCGACGTTGAGCGCGTACCCGTGGTCGGTGGTCCCGAGGACCGACTCGGCGCCCCGGGCCCGGCCGGGTTCGAGGGCCTTGCGAAGACCCGAGATGTAGGCATGGAGGGCACCGTGCGCGGCGGGCGGCGGGTCTCCCGCCCAGACGAGGTCGGCCAGCAGTCCGGGAGAGACGGGACGCCCGGGCGTCATCGCGAGGGCGGCGACGATCGACCGCGGCTTGCGGGCGCCGAGGTCGACGGGCAGGGAGCCGTCGGACGCGTCGTCAGGCGCGTCGGGACGGCCTTCCACGCGGGCGGCCCCGAAGACGTACACGCGCACCGGCACACGGTAACGGCGCGCCCGCTTGGGGCCGTCAGCCGCTCGGCTCGACTCCGAGCCGAGGAACTCGGCTGCCGATAATCCGGTAGTCGAGCTGCTCGGCTCCCAGCCGAGCCGGACGGTCCCGCCCTCGGCGACCGCACGATCACCTGCCCTACCGGGGCACTAGGGCCGCGCAAGCGGGGTCGGCCATCGTCGGTGCACACCGTCCGATGTCGAAAGGTCTGCCATGTTCGCCCAGCCGCCACCCCCTCGTCTCGACCCGTCCGCGCGTCACCTCGCTCTCACCGTGGGCGCCCTGGTGGCCGTCGACGTCGTCGGCGGCGTCCTCGCCGTCTCGGCCGGAGTGAACACCTGGAGCGAGGCCTGGGGAACGGCCGCGCTCCTTGCCGCTCCGGCACCGATGGTCGTCGGTCAGGTGCTGCTCACACTCGTCGCCACGCAAGCCGTCCGGTGGGCGTCCACGGGGTGGGCGGTGGCTGCGGCCGGCGTGCTGGCACTGGCCTGTCTCGTCAGCGTCGCCTCGGGGTTCTTCGACGGCGGACTCGGAAACCCTGTGCTGACAGGAGGACTCGTCGCCTACCAGGTCGCCCTTCTTCTCGTCACGGCCATGGTGGGGCTGCTGGCGGTGCGGCGGGCGGTCGCACTCCTCCGCGCCCGTCGCCACACGACGGGACGGGCGGGGCGTCGTCGCACCGCCGCCGACCTTGGCTAGGCTCCGCCTGTGACTGACACCACGCGCGCACTCGCCGTGTCGGTCATCGGCGCGTCGGGCCGGATGGGCTCCCGGGTGTGTGCAGCGGTCGGGGCCGCTGCCGACCTCCGCCTGGTCGGCACCTACGACCTCGACGACGACCTCGGTGACCTCGGGGGAGCCGACGTCGTCGTGGAGTTCTCCGTGCCCGGCGCGTCTCCGGAAAACGTGGCTCACTGCGTGGCCCTGGGCGTGCACTGCGTCGTCGGGACCACCGGCTGGGAGGAGTCCCGGCTGGCCGCGCTCGAGGAGCAGATCGCCGCGGCTCCACCATCGCGGTCGGGCACCGGGGTCGGGGTGCTGGTGGCGCCGAACTTCGCGATCGGCGCCATCCTCATGATGGGGTTCGCCGCGCAAGCGGCCCGGTTCTACGAGTCCGTCGAGGTCATCGAGCTGCACCATCCGGACAAGGTGGACGCCCCCTCGGGCACGGCGGCGAGAACCGCACACCTGCTGGCGACGGCGAGGGACTCCGCCGGGGCGGGTCCAGTACCGGACGCGACGCAGTCCGACGACCTCGGTACCCGTGGGGGCCGGGTCGAGGGCATACCCGTCCACTCGGTGCGGCTTCGTGGGCTGGTGGCCCATCAGGAGGTGCTGCTGGGCAACGCCGGCGAGCAGCTGACCATCCGGCACGACTCCTTCGACCGCGACTCGTTCATGCCGGGCGTGCTGGTGGGGGTCCGCGGGGTCGCTGACCACCCTGGACTGACCGTGGGCCTGGAGCACTTTCTCGGTCTGGCCTGATGATGCGAGCCCCCCGGCCGGCGGCTCACTCCCAGTAGGCGCCGCCCGTCGGCAAGGCGGCGAAGTCGTCGATGTCGTGCGAGAGGAAGACGTCGACGCCGGCCCGCTGCAGGGCGCGGAGCCGTTGGTACGACTGCAGCTTCGCCTGGACGTTCCAGTCGCTGACCTGTGGGACGTCGGCGCTGACCTGCTCACGGAGATGCGCGGCGTCACCGACGAAGGCAACCCGGCCGCGCTGCGGCAGATCCACGACCAGCCCCTGGCTCCCCGGCGTGTGTCCGGGGAGGCTGATGACCCGCAACGAGCCGTCCTCGAAGAGGTCGGCGTCGCCGCTGAGCTCGAGGTACTCGAAGCCGCGGGCGGGCAGGTAGTCGGCCAACGCATACCCCCGTGCCGTCCAGCGGTCCGGCCACCAGGCGTGCCGCAGCTCGTCGTGCTGCGCGACATGGAGGGCGTCCGGAAAGTGCTCCATCCCGCCGGCGTGGTCGAGATGGAGGTGTGAGTAGACCACGTGGGTCACGTCCGCGCACCGGTAGCCCAGGCGCTCGAGCTGGGCGTCGACGGCGTCCTCGCGCGTGAAACCCGTTGCGCCGTAACGCTCCCGCAGTCCAGGGCCCCACTGCTCCGCCGCCAGCTCAGGATCTGCGACCCGGTAGTTGACGCCGGTGTCGACGAGGACCAGCCCGCGCCGGGGGTGCTCGATGACCACCACCGTCGAGGGCACCGTGACCGGACCCGACAACCCGATCATGAGGTCGCTGCGGTCGAGGCTAAATGGTCCGGCGTCGAACGCCGTCAGCCGGATCCGGTGGACCATGTCCCATCTTTGCGTATCACCGCACGCGCGTCCGGTCTCCACGCAGTACCACGCCGTCCCAGGACGGGACAGCACCGCAGGTGAGGAGACACACGCATGGCCAGTCTGAAGGTCGGTACCGGCTTGGACGCCCCCATCTCGAGCCGGACGGAGAGTGCCGGCGAAGCTGCCGCACGGGTCGCGCAGCAGGACGCATCGCCGGGCAAGGGCAAGGTGGCCGCCGGCTTGGCGTCGGGCATCGAGAAGGTGCAGGGCTTCAGCCTTCCCAAGAGCTCCGCCCGGACGGTCGCGGAAGAGCTGTCCGGCGACCTCGACCTCCCGGACATCGCCGAGGCGTCGTTCGGGACCGCCGCCCGCGACGTTCCCCGGTCCGTCTTGGAGACCGTCCACGGCCCGGACGACCGGGTCAAGATCACGACCACCAACGTCTACCCGTGGCGGGCTCACGCGTCGCTGCTCATCACCGCGCGGGACGGGTCGCTGTGGATCGGCACCGGCTGGTTCATCGGTCCGCACACCCTGATGACCGCCGGCCACGTGGTCTACATCAAGAACAGCGGAGTTGACGGCCGCGACGGCTTCGTCCGCTCGATCAAGGTCATGCCGGGCCGCAACGGCACGACGCTGCCCTACGGTTCCGTGACGACGAGCAACCTGCGGACCGTGCAGGGCTGGGCGACCAACGGCGACGAAGAGCACGACTACGGCGCAATTCTCCTCGGTACCGACCTCGGGGCGACCACGGGCTGGCTGGGCTTCGGCGTCTACGACGATGCGACGCTGACCTCCTTGGTCGGCAACATCTCCGGGTACCCGGGTGACCAGCCCTCCGGCACCCAGTGGTACGCGGCGCGCCGCATCGCCTCGGTCGCGGCCCGGAAGGTGTACTACGACATCGACACCTTCGGCGGTCAGAGCGGGAGCGCGGTCTACCGGATCGTCGACGGCAAGCGCTACGCCTTCGCGGTCCACGCATACGGCGGCGCGACGACCAACTCGGGAACCCGCATTGTGACGCCCGTGTACAACAACATGGTGGCCTGGAAGGCCTGACGAACATGGTGGCCTGGAAGGCCTGACGACGACAAGGAGGGACGTGGACGCCGGTATGCGGCCGGTCATCTCGGGAGTCGTGACCGGCCCTGAGGGCCCGGTGGCGCTGGCCCGGGTCATGATCGAGCAGGCGCCGGCGCCCGTGCCGGACATCGCGGCCCTCACCGGGGACGACGGCGCGTTCGCCGTCGGCACCGTCGGACCGGGCCGGTACGTCCTCGTCGTCCGGGCGGACGACTACGCGCCGGCCCGGCGCGAGGTCGCCGTCTCTCGGCGCGACGTCACGGTCGACGTGCGGCTGCGCCGGGACGGGTAGCCGACCGGGTCAGGTCGCGCTCGTCCCCGCCCGCGGGTCGTCGCCGTGGAGCACCTGGCAGTCCGTGCCGGGGAAGATCAAGGTCTCGTGGCCGTCGTCGAACCGGACCACGTAGGGCGGAGCGCCGTCGGCGCCCCTGACCTCGATCACCTCCCCGGTGTGGTCAGCCGAGCCCACCTTCTTGCCATGGAAGAGAAGTCGCGCACCGACCTGCGCCTGCATGGCCACCACCTCCTGTCCCCAGGATAGGAGGCTGTCGCGGTCTGGGCGATCACCGCCTCGTGGCACACTTCCGGCGATGAGCAGAACCCTGCCGACCACCGAGACTCGCGCCGAGGGGACCCGGGCCGCCAGCCGTACCGAGCGTCTCGTCGACGACATCGCCACACGGGGTTTCCGGCTGCCTCCGCAGCGCATGCCCTACTCGGTGACGCCCTCCATTTCGGTGCTGATGCGCGACGGCGCTCGCCTGCTGACCGACCACTACGCGCCGGAGGGCCCGGCCTTCGGAACGGTCCTGTTGCGCAGTCCGTACCAGCGCGCCGGAATCGTGCCGCACGTCCTCGTCGGCCTCTTCGCGGCCCGGGGATACCACGTCGTGGTCCAGAGCTGCCGCGGAACCTTCGGCTCCGAGGGCCGATTCGTTCCCGGAGAGAACGAGATCGAGGACGGCGCCGACACCGTTTCGTGGTTGCGCGAGCAGCCGTGGTTCGACGGGCGGTTCGTCGGCGTGGGCGGCTCGTACCTCAGCTACACGCTGTGGTCGATGCTCATGGACCCGCCACCGGAGATGGTCGCGGCCGTGTCCTTCGTCAGCTTCCACGACTTCTTCCGGGTGGTCCACGGGACCGGAGCGTTCACCCTCAACGACAGCCTCGACTGGTGTGACAGCCTGGCCCGCCAGGAGCGCACCAGCCTCGTCGGACAGCTGGTCGGAGGACCACGGGCGAAGCGTCGGCTCGCTCGCGCCTACGCCGGGCTGCCGGTGACGGAGGGCGAGGAACAGTACGTCGGCGCCGGGTCCGAGTGGTACCGCGACTGGGCGACCCGCACCGAGGCAACGGATCCGTACTGGCGTCGACGCGACCTGACCGCGGCTCTGGACCGGGTCGACGTCCCTATGCACATCATCTCTGGGTGGCAGGACCTCTTCGTCGGCCAGACGATCGGGCAGTTCCAGCGGCTTCGCGAGCGGGGAGTCGACGCGACGCTCACCCTCGGGCCGTGGACCCATGCGGAACTGTTGACCCGCGGCGGCCGCAGGATCCTGCGAGAGACGCTCGACTGGGTCGACGTGCACCTCGGGGGGCCGGCGTCGAGGGTCGAGCGTGAGCGGGTGACCTACCTGGTCACCGGCGCCGACGAGTGGCGCTCGGCGTCGGAATGGCCACCCTCCGTGAACCATCGCACGGTCTACCTTGCCCCGGATGGCCGGCTCGTCGACGACCTCCCGCCGGCTGCGGTCGAGGGCGTCGGCTTCACCTACGACCCGAGCGACCCCACGCCGACGGTTGGCGGCCGACTGCTGGCTCGCGATCCCGGATACCGGGAGGACTCGGCACTGGCCCGTCGCTCCGACACGCTGGTCTTCGCCACGGCGCCGCTCTCGGAGCCGCTGGAGATCGTCGGTGTGCCGAAGGTGACCGTGGCGCACCGTAGTGACCCGGCCGGCGGCGACCTCTGGGTCCGGATCAGCGAGGTCGCCCCGGACGGACGCTCCCAGAACGTCACCGAGGGATTCGTCGCGTCGCCGGCAGCCGGCATGGACGGCCGAACAACCGTCGAGCTGGACCCCGTCGCGCACCGGTTCGCGGCCGGGTCGCGCCTCGGGTTGCTCGTCGGCGGCGGCTCGTTCCCTCGCTACGCACGCAACCTCGGTATGCCTGGTGCCCGGAACGAGGGCACCGCCATGAGGCCGACGCGCCAGACGCTGGATCTCGCGTCCGGCGCGTCGGCGCTGTCACTTCCGATCCCGCGCTGATTTCGCCGGGGCGGCGCCCTAGCTCGTGGAGGACTCCGAGCCGCCCTCGCCGGTGGCCGACCCCTCGACGAGGGTGCCCTCCGCGTCCCAGACCTGCGGGCCGCCCGCCTCGTCGGCGGTCCAGTCGCCCGACTGCCGGAACTCCTCGCCGGCCGAGACGTCGTGCTGCGCCGGATCGTGCTCGCGGGCGAACTCCTCGGCGGACTTCTGTCGGTCCTCGTCGTCCTCTCCGAGTGAGGTGTCGGCGTCGTCCGTGGCGTCGTCCGACGGCTCGTCGCGGCGAGGGGCGTCGCCGTCCTCGGGACCGCGGGCCGCAGACTCGTCGTCTCCGGCGGAGAGCTCCGGCCCGCCGGACCCGACGTCGCTCGCGCCGCCGGCCTGGACGTCGGTGGTGATGTCGGGCCGCGACTCGCTCGCGACGTCCACGTCGCCAGTCCGACTACTCGCTGCGCCCTGCTGCGTTGCACCCGTCTGATCGGTCATGGCTCCTCCTTGAGCTTCGGCGACCCGTTTCGACAATGCGCCCCACGAAACCCTGCCCCCTCTCGCGGACCTCGAAACTCGGGTCAGCCCCAGCCGAGGTACCTCAGTCCCGCCGCCGTCGCCGCGGCGAGGACCACGACGACGAGGAACGGCGCCCGGAGCAGCAGCGCCACGACCGCCACCACGAGCCCGGCCGCCCGCGCGTCGAACGTCAGTCCTCGCTGCGCCGTTGCGAACGCCTGGACGACGACCAGCCCGGTGAGCAGCGCCACGGGCAGCAGGGCGGTCACGCGGGACAGCCGGGGCCCGGACAACCAGTGCGCGGGCACGAGGTAGCCCGCGAGCTTGGTCAGGTATGCCAGCGCGCACGCGACGAGGACCGTCACCCAGGTGTTCACGCCGGTCCTGCCTCCCCCGCTCCGGCCGATCCGTCCTCTACGCCGGTGTCGGCCCGTCGCGACCGTGCCACGAACCCCACGACGACCGCGGCCGAGGCGGCGACCAGGACCGGCACGCCGGCCGGGACGACCGGGACCAGCACCACGGTCAGCAGCGCCGCCAGCGCAGCAGTGGCACCGGCGCTCACCGTCTTCAGCCGCGGCCAGAGCAGCGCACAGAACGCGGCCGCCGCCGCGGCGTCGAAGCCATAGACCCTGGGGTCGCCGATCGCGTTGCCCAGCACGGCGCCGGCCAGCGTGGTCAGGTTCCAGCCGGCGAAGACGAGCAGCCCGGTGAGCCAGAACCCGCGCCGCATCGCGCGCGGCTGGGTCTGCCCGATCGCCACCGCGGTCGACTCGTCGATGGTCAGGTGCGCGGCCGCCAGGCGGCGCAGGCCACGCACATGGAGAATCCGGGCCACCTGCAACGCATACAGGCCGTTGCGGATGCCGAGGAGCGTCGACGTCGCCACCGCGGCGACCCCACTGCCACCGGCCGCCACCACGCCCACGAGCGCGAACTGCGAGCCGCCCGTGAACATCAGCGTGGACAGCGCGACGGTCTGCCAGATGTTCAGGCCCGCGGCCACGGAGACCGCTCCGAAGCTGATGCCGTAGGCGCCCGTCGCGATGCCGACCGACCACGCCTGGCGCGTGACGCCCCGCAGGGCTCTGCGGTGGTCGGGTCGGGTCGTGGCCGCCGTGTCGACCTCGACCTCGGCGCGCTCGTCCATCCCGGCATCGTCGCAAATGGCGGCGCCGACCTCGCCGGTGTGTCCACGCAGGGGACGCACCGCTGGCATCTCCAGCGGGCCGGCTGGGTGCCTCGGTCGGTGTGCGCGGCCTGCACCGGAACCCTCGTGGAAGGGGGGTCGTTGGCCCGGCATGACGACCACCCTCACCTGCCCGAAGTGCGCGAGCGAGATGCGCAGCTACGAGCGCAACCGCGTGCTCGTCGACCAGTGCACCGGATGCGGAGGGCTGTTCCTCGACCGCGGTGAGCTGGAGAAGCTCGTCGCCGCCGAGAACGAGTGGCACGCGGCGCCGGCGGCCGCGCCGCCGCCGCAGGAGCGTTCGTACGCCGGTCCCCAGGACCGCGGCTACCAGCAGGGCGACGACCAGCGCTACGACCAGCGCCACGACAACCGGTACGGCTACCAGCAGCAGCCCTACCGCAAGAAGAAGTCGTTCCTCAGCGAGCTGTTCGACGACTGATGACGCCGGCCGACGTCACTGCGGGACGTCCGCGGTGAGTCGGACCTCTCCGGCGACGTCGCCCTCGGCGGGACCCGTCACGCGCTCACGACGGGCTCCGTCGAGGGCGAACCCGGCCGCCTCGAGGAACGTCCGCGTCGTCTGGTCGGGCTCGAGGAGCCAGGTTCGCACCCGAACGAAGCCGAGGACGCCCGCCGTGTCCACGGCGGCGTTGAGCAGGCGGGAGCCGTGGCCGGCGTGCCGTGCGGCCGGGCTGACGCCGCCGACGAGCAGCTCGCCGTCGACCTGGGTCGCGTCGGGGTCGGCGTTGGGGCCGATCGCGGCGAACCCCACCACCTCGTCGCCCGAGCAGGCGACCAGCAACCGGTATGCGCCGGACGGCGGGTTCGCGAGGGACTCCTTCCAGACCCGGGTGAACTCCTGCGGGGTCGCCGCGGCGAGCGCCTCGGCGGACAGCAGGGACGCATACGTCT
>DATLQE010000057.1:0-2087 GCA_035535335.1 Lapillicoccus sp.
GAGGACGAGATCGGCGGCGCGGTACCACTGGGCCAGCACCGGACGCGGGACCGGTGGGACGAACCAGGCCCGGTCGGCGACGCCGAGGTCGGCCGCGAGCGCCTCCAGCTCGCCGGGACGGGTCAGGCCGGAGCCGCTGGGGCCGCCGAGCACGGCCAGCACCAGCCCGTCGCGGTCGGCCCGCCAGTCCGGGTGACGGCGGAGCAGCTCGGCGCCGACCCGGAGCAGCAGGTCGGGGCGCTTGAGCGGTTGGATGCGGCCGACGAAGAGCAGTACGCGGGCCTGGGCCGGCAGGCCAAGTGCGCTCCGGGCGGAGGCGCCGTCACCGGGGGTGAAGGTGTCAAGGTCGACCCCAGGCGTGACGACGCATACCTTGCCGGGGTCGGCGTCGTAGAGCTCGACGAGGTCGGCCGCCTCCCCCTCGGTGTTGGCCACCAGCCGGTCCGCCGCTTCGACGACCTGCGCCTCACCGATCTCGCGGCCCGGCGGCTCCGGGCTGTCGTCGGTGGGCAGGTGCTGGTTCTTGACCCGGGCCATGGTGTGCATGGTGTGGACGAGGGGGACGCCCCAGCGGTCCGCGGCCAGCCACCCGACCTGTCCCGACAGCCAGTAGTGCGAGTGCAGGACGTCGTACCAGCCCTCGGGGCGAGCGGCCGCCGCCCGCATCACGCCGGCGGCGAAGGCGCACAGCTGGCCCGGCAGGTCCGCCTTGCTGAGGCCCTCGTACGGGCCGGCCGTGATGTGCCGCACGGAGACTCCGGGGACCAGCTCGACGATCGGCGGGATCGCTCCGGTCGTGGCTCGCGTGAAGATGTCGACCTCGATGCCGCGGGCGGCCAGCTGCTTGGAGACCTCGGCGACGTAGACGTTCATGCCGCCGGCGTCTCCGGTGCCCGGCTGCTCGAGCGGCGAGGTGTGGACGCTGACCATGGCGACCCGCCGGATCTCGTCAGGGGTGGCCACCCCCGCAGCGTATGCCGACGGTCTGGGCCGCGCCCGAGCGACCGGAGCCGGCGCGCATACCCTCCGGGTGTGGTGCGGAACCGGCCCGTGGGCGTCGTGACGCGGGGGACGACGAACCCGAACCGGCTGCGTCGCGTCGACCGCTGGCTGGCCGACGTCGAGGGATGGCGGCTGCGCGCCGGGGCCGAGCCGCCCGTGGTCGTCGATCTCGGCTACGGCGCGTCACCGGTGACCGCTCTCGAGCTGCAGGACCGCCTGCTCCGGGTCCGTCCGGACGTCGAGGTGGTCGGGATCGAGATCGACCCGCAGCGGGTCCAGGCGGCGCAGGGCCTGGCCCGGCCGGGCCTGTCGTTCGCACTGGGCGGGTTCGAGGTGCCGCTGGCCGGCGGCCGGTCGTGGTGCGCGCCTTCAACGTGTTGCGCCAGTACGCCGAGGACGAGGTGGACGCGGCCTGGACCATGGTCCGCAGCAGACTCGCCGAGTCCGGCCTGCTCGTCGACGGCACCTGCGACGAGATCGGCCGGCTCGCGACGTGGGTCGCCGTCGGCCGATCCGGGCCACGGAGCCTGACCATCTCGTTGCGTCTCCGCGGAGTGAACCGGCCGTCGACCGTCGCCGAGCGCCTACCCAAGGCCCTCATCCACCGGAACGTGCCCGGGGAGGCCGTGCACGCATACCTCGAGGCCCTGGACGGAGCGTGGGACCGGGCAGCCCCTCAGGCGAGCTACGGGGTCCGGCAGCGGTGGGTCAGCGCCTGCGCCGGGCTGCGCGAGCAGGGCTGGCCAGTGCTCGACGGCCCGCGGCGCTGGCGGCTCGGCGAGCTCAGCGTGGTGTGGAAGGCCGTCGCCCCGGGAGCGACTCAGCGGGCGTAGTCGTCCTGGAGCCGTTCGATGTCGTCCTCGTCGAAGTGGCCGAACGCCACCTCGAGGAGACGGGCCGGCCGGCTGCCGCTGTTGCCCATGCGGTGCGTAGCACCCGACGGAACCCAGATCATCTCGCCGGGCTGGGCCGGCCAGGTCCGGTCGTCGACGGTGATGTCCATCGGGACGTCGAGGATCTGCCACATCTCGCCGCGGTGCTCGTGGCGCTGCAGCGACAGCCGGTGACCGGGCTCGACGGTGATG
>DATLQE010000058.1:0-6629 GCA_035535335.1 Lapillicoccus sp.
CGCCGAGTTCCGCAGCGCCCGGGTCACCCGGCGTCATGTGACCGGCGCAGCGGACCTGCGCGCCAGGGTGGAAGGTTCGCGCATCGTCGAGGCCCGGCGGCGCGGCAAGTACCTATGGCTCGTCCTGCGGGCTCCGGACGGCCATGAGCAGGGGCTGCTGATGCACCTCGGGATGAGCGGCCAGCTGCTCGTCCAGCCGCGGGACGCGCCGGAGGAGAAGCATCTCCACGCGCGGTTCACCTTCGGTGATGGCGAGACCGAGCTGCGCTTCGTCGACCAGCGGACCTTCGGGGGTGTGGCGCTCGCGGAGCTCGACGCATACGGGATCCCCGAACCGATCACTCACATCGCTCCCGACCCGCTCGAGGCGGCATGGGACGAACGCGCCGTCGTCGCTCGGATGAAGTCCCGCACCAGCGCGGTCAAGCGGTGCCTGCTCGACCAGTCACTGGTCAGCGGGATCGGCAACATCTACGCCGACGAGGCGCTGTGGCGGGCCGCCATCCACGGCGAGCGTCCCGCGAACCGGCTCACCAAACCGGCTCTGCACCGGCTGCTCGGCCATGCCCGCGAGGTCATGGTCGAGGCGCTCGGCCAGGGCGGGACGAGCTTCGACTCGCTCTATGTCAACGTCAACGGCTCGTCCGGCTACTTCGACCGGTCGCTCGACGCATACGGTCAAGCCGGCCGTCCGTGCCGCCGCTGCGGCACGCCGATCCACCGCGAGGCCTTCATGAACCGGTCGTCGTTCTCGTGTCCGCGCTGTCAGCCGCGTCCCCGCCCCACGCTCACGCGGCCGCGCGCTGACTGACCAATGGGGTCCGGCGTCGACAGCCAGCGGCCGACGAGGTGGAGGTAAGGGAGGCCGGACGTCGGCCCATGACCGGCAGTTAGCATCGTCGCCGTGACGGAGTCGCTGAGCCCCCTGACCCTGCCGGAGCCCTCCGCCGCGGAGGAGTGGCTCGACGCGCGGGCCCGAGGCGACCTCGACCAGGCCCGCGACCTGGTGGCCGCGATCAAGGCCGACCGACCGACCGATGCCGTCGACCTGATGGCCCGTTGGAACGACGTCAGCCTCGCCATCGCCAACGTCGCGTCGGTCGCGTCGCTGTTCAGCGAGGTCCACCCTCTCGAGGTGGTGCGCTCGCGCGGTGAGGCGGCGATGCAGGAGGTCCAGAAGCTGGACACCGACCTCAGCCTCGACCGCGAGCTGTACGAGGTGTTCGCGGCCGTCGACGGCTCTGGCCTGGACGTGACGGGGAAGCGGTTGCTCGACAAGACCCTGCTCGACTTTCGCCGCGGAGGCGTCGACAAGGACGACGCCACCCGGGGCCGGGTCAAGGAGCTGTCCGAGCGGGCCGTCCTCGTCGGACAGGAGTTCAGCAAGAACATCCGCGACGACGTCCGCAGTGTCAAGGTCACGCCGGACAAGCTCGACGGAATGCCGCAGGACTGGATCGACGCCCATGCCGTCGACGCGGACGGGCTGGTCACACTGACCACCGACTACCCCGACGTCGTCCCGTTCTCGACCTACGGCCGCGACCGCGAGACCCGGCGGGCGCTGCGCATGGAGTTCCTCAACCGCGCGTGGCCGGCCAACGACGCGCTGCTCACGGAGCTCTTGGAGATCCGGCGTGAGCACGCGGGCCTCCTCGGGTACCCGGACTGGGCGGAGTACGACGCCGAGGTCAAGATGATCAAGCACGGCGCCGCGATCCCGCAGTTCATCGACCGGATCGCCGATGCGGCGCTCCAGTCGGGAGAGCGCGACCGCCAGGCGGTCCTCGACCGGATGCGGCAGGACTACCCCGACGCCGAGACGATCGACGCCTCGGACCTTGCCTTCTACGCCGAGGCGGTGCGCCGTGAGCAGCTGGACGTCGACGCGCAGCAGGTGCGCGCCTACTTCGACTTCCCTGCCGTTCGTCGTGGCCTCCTGGACGTCACCGGCCGCCTCTTCGGACTGACCTACCGGCCCGCGGAGGACGCCGTCCTCTGGGACGAGGCGGTCGCCGCATACGACGTCCATCTCACCGACACCGGCGAGCGGCTCGGCCGCATCTACCTGGACCTGCACCCGCGGGAGGGCAAGTTCAAGCACGCGGCGCAGTTCGATCTGGTCCGCGGCCTCAAGAACCGACAGCTGGCCGAGGGGATCCTCGTCTGCAACTTCCCGCGGGGTCTCATGGAGCACTCGGACGTCACGACGCTGTTCCACGAGTTCGGTCACCTTGTGCACCACGTGCTGGCCGGTCGCGGCAAGTGGGTCCGGTTCTCGGGCGTGGCGACCGAGTGGGACTTCGTCGAGGCGCCCAGCCAGATGCTGGAGGAGTGGGCGTGGGACGCGGACGTGCTGCGCACCTTCGCGCGCAACGCGGCGGGGGAGCAGATCCCGGCCGAGCTGGTCGACAAGATGCGGCGCGCCGACGACTTCGGCAAGGGCTACAACGCGCGAACCCAGATGTTCTACGCATCGATGTCGTACTGGTTCCACGTCGACATCCCCGAGGACCTCACCGAGCGGACCCGGGAGCTACAGAACCGCTACAGCCTGTTCCCCTACATCGAGGGCACCCACATGCCGGCGTCGTTCGGCCACCTCGAGGGCTACGGCTCGGGTTACTACACGTACATGTGGTCGCTGGTCATCGCCAAGGACCTCTTCAGCGCCTTCGACCGGGCCAACATGTTCGACCCCGCCGTCGCCGGCAGGTACCGCGACCGGATCCTCGCCCGGGGCGGCCAGCAGGACGCTGCCGACCTCGTCGAGGACTTCCTCGGCCGCCCCTACACCTTCGACGCGTATGCGGCGTGGCTGGCGGAGTAGGGCGGCTGTGAGGCAAACACTGGTCCGTTTCGCTCCGATTCCCGGGCGCACACGGACCACCGTTCTCGCGGGGGCGGCGCCGAGGGCGTCTCCATGGCCCGGCGGTCGTGTGCGGCACTAGGCGGCCGCCACCCAGCGGAGCCGGACATGGTCCCGGCTCCCACAGCACCAGCACGGGTCCGCGGACCACATGCCGACCCAGGCGACGGCGCACGCCGTGCACGTGAGCCACTGCGCGTACTCAGGTGGCGGCTCGGCTGGCACCGGACCCGTGAGGTCCGTAGTCGTCTCGACGTCCATGGCGGGAGGAGCCGTACGGGGGCGGCAGCGATACACCGCGGGCCCGTCATTCCGGCCCTGCGGCGGTCACGGGGCTTTGAGCTCCTTGAGCACGACCGGCTGGCCGGTGTGCCGGGTGCTCAGTTCGGCCAACGCCGCGCGGACCGTCTTGGCGAAGAGGTGCGCGCCGGAGAGTCCTGGGTGCACCTTGTCGGACTGCAGCAGGGTGAGGTTCGCCCGGATGGCGGCGTTCCAGTCGGCGACGATGACGTTGGGGCGAGTCGAGGCGACCCGGGCCAACGTCGCGTTCGCCTCGTCGATCCACGTCGACTTGGGGTTGTAGAGGTTGACGAGGACGACCATGCGGTCCGGCCCCAGCACGTCGAGGGTCCCGACCACGGTGTCCTCGGTGACGCCGGCGTTGGTGCCGAAGGCCAGGACGACCGCCCGCCGGGTGTCGGCGCCGCGGGCCGTGACCGCGGCGAGGCCGTCGCTCCACCGGCGGTTCGACTTGGCATCTTGGCGCACTCCGGGGAAGTAGTAGTCGATCGCCTGCTTCGTCGTCGCGACGAGTGAGTCGCCGAACACGTCGACCTGGTCGCCGCTCGGCATGGACCAGTCCTGCCCCGGACTACCGGCGGCCGGCGCCGCCGGGACGCTCGGGGCGGACGTCGGGACCGGTGCCGGCTCGGGCGCCGCGGCGGCGACCGGACTCGTATCGCTCGTGGTCTCGGTAATCGCCTGTTCGGTGTCGCTACGGGTCGGAGCGGTCATGACGACGACGACGCAGGCGGCGACCGCCACTGCCGACGCGGCCGCCGCCAACCGGGGCGCTCCCGACACACCTGACTTCATCGACTGCCACGCCATCCGGCCACACTCCCAGAACCCCCACACCCGGATCGGTGCCTCGACGAACCGGTACGACAGGTCGGCCAGGGCGACGGTGACCAGGACGCACCAGATCGCACTGACGATGTGCTGGAACGTGCCCGGCGCCGTCCGCATGTCCTGGCCGATGATGACGATCACCGGCCAGTGCCACAGGTAGATGCCGTACGAGCGGCGCCCGATCCACGTCATCGGCTCGGCGCACAGCAGCGTCCGCCAGCGGGAGTCCGCGGGAGAGGATGACCACTCGGTATGCGCGCCGCCCCCGGCCGGCTGCCCTACCGGCAGCAGCGCCGCCACCAGCACGACGGTCGCCACGCAGGCCAGGGCCAGACCGCCCCGGAAGGTCAGCGGCGAGTCCTCCCGCAGGACCCAGAACAGGACCGCCAGCACGAGAAGGGCCGCTCCCAGGACCGGTCGGCGGACGGCGAGCCACGCCGACGCATACCGGGCATGCCGGAGGGAGGTCGCCGGCGCGGTGGTCCACGAGGCGTACCCGAAGGCCAGGGCAGCTCCGAGCATCAGGCCCGTGACGTGGGTGTCGGTGCCGTAGTAGACCCGCGTGGCGTCCTCGCCGGGAACGAACCACAGCGCCATCAGCGCCGTCGAAAGCACGGCGACACCCAGCGTCACGCCGACCGACACCGCCACGCGCCGGCGCACCGCCACGGTCGTCATCAGGACGGCTACGACCAGCGGCCAGGCGAGGTAGAACTGCTCCTCCACCGCCAGCGACCAGAAGTTCATGAACAGCTGTGGAGAGGTCTGGTCGAAGTAGCTGGAGCCGGCCACGATCTCGACCCAGTTCGTCGAGAAGGTCAGGGCGCCCAAGAGCTGGCGGTCGATGTGGACCACGAGGTCGTGATGGGCGATCCGGGCAGCCACGGTGCTGACGACCACGCAAACGACGAGGGCCGGCAGGAGGCGTCGGGCCCGGCGGCTCCAGAACCGGCCGATCGCGATGTGGCCGCGGCCCAGCGCCTCACGCTGGAGGAGCGTCGTGATGAGGAATCCGGAGACGACGAAGAAGACGTCGACGCCGAGGAACCCGCCGGGCAGCCAGGCGGGGTCGAGGTGGTAGACGACGACCGCGACGATGGCGAGGGCGCGAAGCCCGTCCAGCCCCTCGAGGCGGCCGGTGACGGCCGGGCGGCCCTGCGCAGACCGAGGCGGCGCCGTTGTCGGGGCCGGGCGCGCCAGCGTGGACACCGTGCCGCCCTCCTCCCCGTCCGACCCCCGATCGCGAGCATAGGGAGGCTCAAGCGCGATCCCGTGGAGCCACGCGGGGGCCCGATCCGGGCTCGTAGGGTGGACCGGTGGCCGAGGGTTCCGGGGGTACGGAGCGGGCGACCGCCTACATCCGCGGCGACGTGCAGGGCGTGGGGTTCCGGTTCTGGGCCCGCGCGCGGGCCCGTGACCTCGGTCTCGTCGGCTACGCGCGAAACCTCCCCGACGGCCGCGTGGAGGTCGTGGCGCAGGGCGACGGGACCGCCGTGGACCGGTTCCTCGCCCTCCTCGACGAGGACCCCTCGACGGCGGGGCGGCCCGGGTCGGTGAGCGGGGTCGTGACGCAGTGGGGTCGCGCCCGGCCCGGCGTCGGGTCGTTCGACGCGAGGTGAGGCATACCCTGAACCGCGTGTCGACCGAGGCCTCGCCTGAGGCGACTCTAGGGCCACCTTTAGAGCTGCCCTCAGAGCTCCTCCGGCTGCGCGCCAGCATCGACAACATCGACGCGGCCCTGATCCACCTGCTCGCCGAGCGGTTCAAGGCGACCCAGGCGGTCGGGGTGCTCAAGGCTCAGCGGCACATGCCGCCCGCCGACCCGAAGCGCGAGGAGCAGCAGGTGGCGCGGCTGCGCGCCCTCGCCCAGGAGTCCGGACTGGACCCCGTCTTCGCCGAGAAGTTCCTCGCGTTCGTCATCGCCGAGGTCATCCACCACCACGAGAAGATCGCGGGGGCGGCCCAGGGCTGAGTCACAGCGGCCTCACCGGTCCCTCGAACCACCGAGCGCACAAGGTCCGAGGTGGGCGGTCGTCGCGCTTGTAGGGTGGCCGCGATGTACGTCAAGAGCCTGACGATGAAGGGTTTCAAGTCCTTTGCGTCGTCGACCCACCTGCGCCTGGAACCCGGCATCACGTGCATCGTCGGGCCCAACGGGTCGGGCAAGTCCAACGTCGTCGACGCGCTGGCCTGGGTCTTGGGCGAGCAGGGCGCGAAGTCCCTGCGCGGCGGCTCGATGGAGGACGTCATCTTCGCCGGCACCGCCGGCCGGCCGCCGCTCGGTCGCGCCGAGGTCAGCCTGACCATCGACAACACCGACGGGGCGCTGCCCATCGACTACATCGAGGTGACCATCTCGCGGACGATGTTCCGCAGCGGCGGCTCCGAGTACGCCATCAACGGCACCGGCTGCCGACTCCTCGACATCCAGGAGCTGCTGTCCGACAGCGGCATCGGCCGGGAGATGCACGTCATCGTCGGCCAGGGTCAGCTCGACGCCGTGCTCCGCGCGACGCCCGAGGAGCGGCGCGGGTTCATCGAGGAGGCAGCCGGGGTCCTCAAGCACCGCAAGCGCAAGGAGCGTGCGTTGCGGAAGCTGGAGGCGATGGAGGCCAACCTCACCCGGATC
>DATLQE010000059.1:0-6348 GCA_035535335.1 Lapillicoccus sp.
GGCGCGGTCTCGCGTGGGGTGCTGTTCCCGAAGTTCCGCGGTGACCTGGTCCAGACCGCCGTGGTGGTCGAGCGGATGCGGGCCGGCGCCATCGAGTCGATGCGCATCCCCGCCAACCCGCTCGACGTCCTGGCCCAGCAGATCGTCGCGATGTGCGCCATGGACGACTGGGCGGTCGACGACCTCGAGGCGCTGGTGCGGCGGTCCGCGCCGTTCGGCGCACTGCCGCGGTCGGTGCTCGAGTCGGTGCTCGACATGCTCGCGGGCCGCTACCCGAGCGACGAGTTCGCCGAGCTGCGGCCGCGTCTGGTCTGGGACCGGGTGACCGGCACGCTGACCGGGCGGCGCGGCGCACAGCGGCTGGCCGTCACCTCGGGCGGAACCATCCCCGACCGCGGGCTCTACGGAGTGTTCCTGGCCGGGGCCGAGGGCGTCGGACGGCGGGTGGGCGAGCTGGACGAGGAGATGGTCTACGAGTCGCGGGTCGGCGACGTCTTCACGCTCGGCACGACCAGCTGGCGCATCGAGGACATCACCCATGACCGCGTCCTCGTGACGCCGGCCCCGGGGCTGCCCGGTCGGTTGCCGTTCTGGAAGGGCGACACCCTCGGCCGGCCTTCCGAGCTGGGACAGGCGGTCGGGAGGTTCGTCCGCGAAGTGACCGCGCTGCCGGCCGCCAAGGCCCGGGAGCGGGTAGCCCTCGCCGGCCTCGACGAGTGGGCGACCGACAACCTCCTCGCCTACCTCGACGAGCAGAAGCAGGCGACCCGTCACCTGCCGAGCGACCGAACCATCGTCGTCGAGCGGTTCCGAGACGAGCTGGGCGACTGGCGCATCGCGGTGCTCTCGCCGTTCGGAGCCCCGGTGCACGCGCCGTGGGCGCTGTGCGTGTCGGCCCGAATGCGCGAGCGGTTCGGCGTGGACGTGCAGGCCATGCACGGCGACGACGGCATCGTCTTCCGACTGCCCGACCTGGAGTTCGACGGCCTCGGCGACACCGCCGACCCCGACGGCCCACTCGACCCACTCGCCGACAGCGCGGGCGGCGCCGGCCGCGGCGGACTGGCCGAGCTGATGTCCCTCGTCCTCCTGGATCCCGACGAGGTCCACGACCTCGTCACCGAGCAGATCGGCGGCTCCGCGCTGTTCGCCGCCCGGTTCCGCGAGTGCGCGGCTCGAGCGCTGCTGCTTCCCCGCCGTCGACCCGACCGCCGCCAGGCGCTGTGGCAGCAGCGCCAACGGTCGGCCCAGCTCCTCGAGGTCGCCAGTCAGTACCCCTCCTTCCCCATCGTCCTCGAGGCCGTCCGCGAGTGCGTGCAGGACGTCTTCGACGTGCCGGGGTTGATCGACCTGATGACACGGATCCGATCGCGCGAGGTGACCACGGTCGACGTCGAGACCGCGCAGCCGTCGCCCTTCGCGCGCTCACTGACCTTCGGCTACGTCGCGCAGTACATCTACGAAGGCGACTCGCCACTCGCCGAACGCCGAGCGGCCGCGCTCTCGCTGGACCCCACGCTGCTCGCCGAGCTGCTCGGCCGCGGCGACGGGCTCAGCCTGCGCGACCTGCTCGACCCCGAGGCGGTCCAACGGACCGAGGCCGAGCTGCAGCGGCTCGACGACTCACGGCGCTGCCGCGACGCCGAGGATGCCGTCGACCTGCTCCGCGCGCTCGGCCCGCTTTCCCTCGATGCCGTCGTCGCCCGGTCCGAGACCGACGCCGACGCCCGCGTGGTGGGGCGCTGGCTCGTCGAGCTGGAAGGGTCTCGGCAGGTGATCCGGGTCCGCGTCGCCGGCGCGGAGCGCTGGGCGGCGGTCGAAGACGCGGCCCGGCTGCGCGACGCGCTGGGCGTCTCCCTGCCGGTCGGTGTCCCCGACGCCTTCCTCGAGCCGGTCCGCGATCCCCTCGGCGACCTCGTGGGGCGCTACGCGCGGACGCACGGGCCGTTCCGGGCGGCGGACGTCGCGACGTGGTACGGCCTCGGTCACGCCGTCGTCAGCGATGCCCTGCGCCGCCTGGTGGGTGCCGGCCGCCTCGTCGAGGGCGAGCTGCGCCCCGACCCGGCCGGTTCAGCCGCGGGCGGCCTGGACTTCTGCGACGCCGGCGTGCTGCGCACCCTGCGCCGCCGCTCGCTCGCCGCGCTGCGGGCCGAGGTCGAGCCGGTCACGGCCACCGACTTCGCTCGGTTCCTCCCGAGCTGGCAGGGCGTCGGAGGGACGCTCCGCGGCACCGAGGGACTGCTCCGGGCGGCCGAACAGCTGGCCGGCTCGGTCGTTCCCGCCAGCGCCCTGGAGTCCCTGATTCTGCCCGGCCGGGTCGCCGCATACCAGCCGTCGATGCTCGACGAGCTCATGTCGAGCGGCGAGATCCTCTGGCGAGGTCACGGCTCCCTTCCGGGCGACGACGGGTGGGTGTCGCTCCACGTCGCCGACCTCGCCCACCTGACCTCCCCGCCGGCCGATCCTGGCCTGGATCTCACCGAGCCGCACCAAGCGGTCCTCGACGCCCTGGCGGGCGGGGGCGCCTACTTCTTCCGCACGCTCTCCGAGGCGATCTACCACCGCGTCGGGGCGGTCGACGACGAGACGTTGGTGAGCGCGCTCTGGGACCTCACCTGGGCCGGCTACCTCACCAACGACACGCTCGCCCCGCTCCGCGCGCTGCTGTCCGGTGGGCGCACGGCCCACCGACGAACGCCTCAGGGACCTCGACGAGGGCGGTATGCGTCACGTCCGGGGCCGCTCGGCGCTCTCGGCCGCGGTGGTGCCACCGGCGGCTCCGGTGCCGCTGGTCGTCCGGGTCGGCCGTCACTCCCCGCGCGGTCCGGTCCCGCGTCGGCGGCGGGGAGGTGGTCCCTGCTTCCGCCGGCCGAGACCGACCCGACCGTTGTCGCGTACGCGACGGCCGAGATCCTCCTCGAGCGCTACGGCGTCGTGACCCGCGGGAGCGCGATGTCGGAGTCGGTGCCGGGCGGCTTCGCGGCGGCGTACCGGGTGTTGGCCGCCGCGGAGGAGTCCGGCCGGGTGCGCCGCGGGTACTTCGTCGAGGGGCTGGGCGCGGCGCAGTTCGCGACGAGCGGCGCAGTGGACCGGTTGCGGGCCCAGAGCCGTCCCCTGGACGTCGTGCGGCGATCCGACGACACTCCTCGCGCCGTGGTGCTCGCCGCGTGCGATCCGGCGAACCCGTTCGGGGCCGCCCTCCCTTGGCCCGACCGGGCGACGGCGGCCGACGGTTCGGTACCGCGAGAGGCGGCCGGCCGGCCGACCTCCTCGGCCGTCGTCGGGACGGAGCGCGAGGCCAAAGGCGGTCCGCGCGGCCACCAGCCCGGTCGCAAGGCCGGCGCGCTGGTCGTCCTGGTGGACGGTGAGCTGGTCCTCTATGTCGAGCGCGGCGGCAAGTCGTTGCTCACCTGGACCGAGTCGCCCGACTCCCTGCAACGGGCCGCCGACGCCTTGGCGCTCGCGGTCCGCGAGGGGGCACTGGGCCGGCTCACCGTGGAGCGCACCGACGGCAGCCAGGTCCTCGGTTCGGGCCACCCGGTCGCCGACGCGTTGTCCCGGGCCGGGTTCCACACGACGCCGCGTGGCCTCCGGCTGCGACGGTGAGTTGCCGTGCCTGAGGGCGACACCGTCTTCCGGACCGCGGCGCGGCTCCACCACGCGTTGGCCGGCGCACCGCTGACGACGGCCGACCTGCGCTGGCCGGACCTGTCCACGCTGGACTTCCGCGGCGTCGTCACGTCCGAGGTCGTCTCGCGGGGGAAGAACATCCTCCAGCGACTGGCGAACGGCGTGACCATCCACTCCCACCTGCGGATGGAGGGCCAGTGGCGCGTCGACGCGACCGAGCGGCTGACTCCCCGGACTCTGGCGAACCCGCAGATCCGCGCGGTGGTCGGAACGGCCGCCTGGACCGCTGTGGGCAAGCGGCTCGGCGACCTCCACGTCGTCGAGACCGGCGACGAGGCTCGCCTGGTCGGCCACCTCGGCCCGGACGTGCTCGGGTCGGACTGGGATCCCGCCGAGGCAGCCGAGCGCGTCCACGCGAGCCCCACGACGATCGCCGGCGCTCTCCTCGACCAGCGCAACCTCGCCGGCGTCGGCACCCTCTACGCCGCGGAGACGCTCTTCCTCGAACGGGTCAGCCCGTGGACCGCTGTTGCCGACCTGGATCAAGCGACCGTGGCCGCGCTCGTCGACCGCGCGCATACCCTCCTCGACATCGGCCGCCGGCACGCGGTCCAGACGACCACCGGCAGCCAACGATGGGGCGAGACTGCCTGGGTCCACGCGCGATCCGGACTACCCTGCCGCCGCTGCGGCGAGACGTTGCGGGTCGCCATGGTCGGCGAGGCCCCGCGGGAGCGCACGATGTTCTACTGTCCGCGCTGCCAGGGCGGGCTGGCGCCGACGGACGACGGACGACCGCAGCGCCCCATGGGCGCCGACAGGCGCAGCGGTCCGGCGCTCGGTGACCGCGCCCGTCGCCGCTGATCCGCACCGGCTCGTCCGTTGTGGTGCGTCCCGCACCACGGGAAGCGGCGCTAGGCTCCGCACGAACCGGCGGAGACCTGTGGCGACACGAGGGGGAACCTATGTGGGTCTCGATAGCCATCATCATCGTCGGCACCGAGATCTGCGCCCTCGCCCTGATCCTGGTCCGCCGGTACCGCCAGCAGCGGCCGAACCGCTATCACAAGTCCCCGATCGCCGGTGACATCTTCGGTGTCATCGGCACCGGCTTCGCCGTCATCCTGGCCTTCGTCATCTTCACCGCCTTCGAGAGCTACCAGAAGGCTCGCGATGACACCGGCATCGAGTCGGTGGCCACCCGTCAGATGTACTCGCTCGCCCTGTTCTTCCAGCCGCAGAGCCGAAACCAGCTCCAAGGTGAGCTGATCTGCTACGGCCGCGCCGTGATCTCCGACGAGTGGCCGCGGATGGCGACCGGCGACTCCAGCCCACTGGTAGACAGCTGGGTCGACCAGGTGGACCGCGCGATGGTGACCGACCCGGTGACCACGACCAAAGAGATCGAGGCCTTCAACACGTGGTTCGCCCGCTCCGCAGAACGCCAGGAGGGCCGCCGGGGCCGGCTGGCCGAGGCCGCGCCGTATGTCCCACCCTTCGTGTGGGCGATGCTGCTCCTGCTGTTCCTCGTTGTGATGGGCTACCAGATCCTCTTCGTCAGGACGACGGCCCCGCTGATTCCCCAGGTCATCGGGGTCAGTGCCGTCGCAGCCACCATGCTCGCCGGCATCGTCGTGGTCTACGTCCTCGACGCCCCGTTCGCCAACCGGGGGGCGCAGCTCCCACCGTCCCGGATGACGTCCGCGGTGATGATGATGGAGTCGGCCTACCAGGCCGACCCGGCAACGATCCCCTGTGACGCTCAGGGGAAGCCGAAGCCATAGCAAGGAGTCACCCGGCCGTGTTCCGGTCCTCGAACAGCGTCAGGTGCAGCTCGCCGGGCGCGTCGAGCCGCGAGTTGCGGGAGCCCCAGGGCGTATCGACGGCATCGGCGACGAGCTGGGCGCCTCCTTCGACGGCAGCGGACGTCGCGGCGTCGACGCGATCGACCTGGAACGCCACGCGAACCGGACCGGACACCCGCCGACCCACCTCCAGCTCGTCGATGTACCGCGCGTGCGGCGAGTCTCCGATCTCCAGCGTGGCCCGGCCCGCCTCGAGGATGACCACCCGTCCCCCGTCCTCGGAGACGTACTCGGCGGACTCCGGCATCCCCAGCACGTCCCTGTAGAAGGCGACCGCCGCGTCGTAGTCCGCAACGGTCACGACCAGCCGAAGCTCCCGAACGGCCGGCGTGCTCACGAGCTGTGGTCCCGCCGCGACGGCGCGTGGGCCATGCCCATGTAGACGCCGCCCGCTCGCAGCTCGTCGACCATCTGACGCAGGCGCTTCGCCCGGGTCTCGTCCTTCTCCGCACGGGCGATCCAGGCGAGGTAGTCGTTGCGCTGGTATGCCGGCCGGTCGCGGTATGCGTCGCGCACACCACCCGCTCGCAGCGCCTCCGCGACGTCGTCGGGCATCGACTGCCGCGGGCGCTTCAGCGCGCTCATCGGGCCGGCACCTGCGCGAGCGCCTCGATCTCGACGAGGCACTCGGGCCGGCCGAGCGCGGCCACGAACAAGACGGTGATGGCGGTGGCGTGCATCCCCCACACCTCCTGGGACGCCGCATAGGCCGCCGTGATGTCGACGTCCGCGGCGAGATAGATCGTCAGCTTGGCGACGTCGGCCTGCGTGCAGCCGGCGCTCTCGAGGACCGTGATGACGTTGCGCAGCGCCTGCTTGCTCTGCTCGACGGGATCGTCGCTGACGACCTGGC
>DATLQE010000060.1:0-2402 GCA_035535335.1 Lapillicoccus sp.
GACCGGCCTACATGACGGTCTGCTGACGTTTCCCGCCGCGGTCGGATTCGGACGGTGCCTCCCCTCGCGCCGACATATCCTTAAGACTTACAGTGACTTCACGTGACTGATGAGTAGGACGTCGGCGCCGACGGGAGTCGCCGTTCGAACTTTTCGAAGCGTACGTTCGTCCTAACAGGTGACGGTCGTGCAAGGGAGGTTGACCGGTGCCGCTGTCCGAACACGAGCAGAAGGTGCTCCAAGCCATGGAGCAGGCTCTGTATGCCGAGGACCCCCGCTTCGCCACGCACATCACCAACCACGGCCTGCATCCCGGCAAGCGCCGCATCATCGTCGGCGTCCTCGGCGTCGTCGTCGGACTCGCTCTCGTTCTGCTCGCGGCGTTCAACTCGCTGATCTGGCTCGGTGCCATCGGCTTCGCGCTGATGGTCGCCGGCGGCGCCTGGGCGTTCACGCCCGCGAAGAAGTCCGTCCTCGGAGCAGTAGGTCCCGACGGCGCGGTCCGTCGCACGGTCGCCGGCGAGACGCGCAAGGCCGGCCCTAAGTCCGGCGGGTTCATGCAGCGTCTGGAGGAGCGCTGGGACCGCCGTCGCCGCGACGACTGGTGACCCGCCGCCCCTGAGGCACGACGTCGGCACGGCTCGAGGACCCTCGTGCCGTGCTCCTGTATGCGGCCGCTTGCGGCTCGCGACGACCGACGGCGGTGCCGGTTCGGTCAGCTGGGAATGCCCAGCCGCCACACTCCGAGCAGCCAGATCAGGACGATGAGGAATCCGGCGACCAGCTCGATGCCGATCGACATCGCGACGGCCTTGAGCGCGTGGAGGGTCGAGCCCCAGGCCGATCCCGACTCCCGGTGCCGGCCCGTCTCGACCAGGAAGACGCCCAGCACGAAGCCGATCGGTGCTCCGACCACGGGAATGAGAAAGAACAACACGATGGCCAACAGCACGGCCAGGAACAGTGTGGAGGTCTTGACGCCCGCGTCCTTGAGGCGCCGCCCCGGGACGAGGTACTGGGTGACGACGCCGACTGCATACACGACTCCGCTGAGGGCGAACACCGCCCAGGCCCAGCGGTTCGGGTGTTCGAACGCCCACAGCGCGGTGGCGAGCCACACCAGCAGGAGCCCGGGCAGGAACGGCACGACGATGCCGATCAGGCCGACGAGCATGAGCAGGCCCGTCACGACGACCGACGTCATCGGACGGGCCTGAAGCTCTGGCGAGCCGGACGAGCCGTGTCGATCACGCCAGGACTCTACGCAGGGGGCTCAGCCGAGCACGTCCTCCTCGGTGAGCCGGTCGGTCTCGTCGTGGATCTCGCTCGCGCGCGCCTGCAGCTGGGGCAGGTGCTGGCGACCGTGGTGAGCGCAGAACAGGAGCTCACCGCCGCCGATAAGGCGGGCGCGAATGTAGGCCTGGGCACCACAGCGGTCGCAACGATCCGCTGCGCTGAGGCTCGGGGCCAGTGTTGCGTTCACGTCTGCCTTCTCTCTGGATTCGGGGTGACGGGCCCGGGGTGTGGGACCGTCGTCATCCGGGATGACGTCCCCGTTGACGTCGACCGTCCGTCGCTAGTGGCCACGTTCGGTACTCCGCTTTCAACAGTCAAGCACGCGCTGTGCTTCCCACGAGGTATTCACCCCGCATGCGGCCCGGGATGCGCCGAACCGTGATGCTGTTGTGAGGGATTCGTCACACCCGGTGATACGCCTCGGCGGCCCGAAGGATCGATCAGGCTCGAGAGAGGATCAGGCTCGAGAAGGACGACGCTCGGGTAGGATCAGGCCGGAGTCGCCGAACTCGTGCCACGCATACCTCCCCGCGACGGCGGCGTCGTACGCGCGCTGGGTCAGCTCCGCTCCGGCCACGGCCTCGACAAGCAACAGGTGCGAGGCCTCGGGGTTGTGCCAGCCGGTGACCAGTCCCTCGACCACGCGGACCGGCCGGTCCGGGCCGATCACGAGGTCGGTCCAGCCGGCGGACGCGTCGACGACGCCGTTCGGTGAGGTCGCCGACTCGATGGCCCGCGTCGCGGTGGTTCCGACGGCGACGACGCGTCCGCCGCGGGCCCGAGAGGCATTCACCAACCCGGCCGTGACCGGAGTCACCTCGAACCGCTCCGGCTGCGGCGCCTCGCCCGCGTCCTGTGACGACACGCCGGTGTGCAGCAGGACCGGGGCCACGAGCACCCCGGACCGAACCAGGCGCGTGACCAGCCGGTTCGTGAAGGGCCGCCCGGCGCTCGGCATCTCGGCGCTGCCGGGGTCGCGGGAGAACACCGTCTGGTAGTCGCGCAACGGGTACCGGCGGTCGAGATATCCGTAGGCGATCGGCCGGCCGACGCGGCGCAGGAGTCCCGCGAGGTCGCCGGTCACCGAGGCGCGCCAGAGCCGGTTC
>DATLQE010000061.1:0-5651 GCA_035535335.1 Lapillicoccus sp.
CCATTGTCCCGCAACCCGCGCTCTCGCCAAGGGGGTTCCGCTCAGCGGTCCGCGAGGCGCTCCTTGATCCAGGCCAGCCGACCGGCCAGTCGCTCCTCGAACCCGCGGTCGGTCGGCCGGTAGTAGTCGGTCGTCCCCGCCAGGTCGTCCGGAAGGTACTGCTGGGCGGCCACGCCGTCGGGGGCGTCGTGCGCGTACGCATACCCCTCGCCGTGCCCGAGCCGGGCGGCACCCGCGTACCCGCTCCCCCGCAGGTGCGGCGGCACCGGGCCGCCCTTGCCGGCGCGGACGTCGGCGATCGCGTCGCCGATGGCGAGGTATGCGGCGTTGGACTTCGGCGCCATCGCGTTGTGGACGACGGCCTGGGCCAGGATGATCCGCGCCTCCGGCATGCCGATCTGCGCCACGGCGTGCATCGCGGCGACGGCGGTCTGCAGGGCGGTCGGATCAGCCATTCCGACGTCCTCGCTGGCGGCGATGACGATGCGGCGCGCAATAAAGCGTGGGTCCTCGCCGGCCTCGAGCATCCGGGCGAGGTAGTGCAGGGCGGCGTCCACGTCGCTGCCCCGCATCGACTTGATGAGGGCGCTCGCCACGTCGTAGTGCTGGTCGCCGGCCCGGTCGTAGCGCACGGCGGCCTGGGCGACCGCCTGCTCGGTGTGCGCGAGCGTGATGGTCGTCGGACCGGCGGTGTCGGTATGCGTACCAAGGGGTTCCGCGTCGAGGGCCACCCCGGCGGCGGCCTCCAGCGCGGTCAGGGCGCGTCGGGCGTCACCGCCGGCGATGCGCACCAGGTGGTCCCGCGCGCCGTCCTCCAGGACGAACGCGCCGTCGAGCCCGCGCTCGTCGGTGACCGCGGCGACGACGAGGTCGGCGATCTCGTCCTCGGTCAAGGGGTCCAGCGCGACGAGGAGCGACCTGGACAGCAGCGGCGCGATGACAGTGAACGACGGGTTCTCGGTGGTTGCGGCGACGAGAACGATCTGCCGGTTCTCGACCCCGGGCAGCAGGGCGTCCTGCTGCGCCTTGGTGAAACGGTGGATCTCGTCGAGGAAGAGGACGGTCTGGCGGTCGTAGAGGTCGCGGTCGCGGCGGGCCTGGTCCATCACCTCCCGAACGTCCTTAACCCCCGCGGTGACCGCGGAGAGCTCGACGAAGCGACGGTTCGACGCGCTCGCCACGAGGTGAGCCAGGGTGGTCTTCCCGGTGCCGGGCGGCCCCCAGATGATCGCCGAGAGCGGCCCGGCCGGTCCGCCGGAACCCTCGACGAGGCGACGCAGCGGACTGCCCGGACGCAGGACCTCCGCCTGGCCGCGGACCTCGTCGAGGGTGCGAGGACGCATCCGCGCCGCCAGCGGCGGGAGCGAGACGTCGTTCTCGTATGCGGTGGCGCCCGTCGCGGGGCCATTCGTCCGCTGCTCGCGCGCGGACGCGAACAGGTCGGTGTCGCTGTCCGTCATCGCCGTCAGGCTATCCGGGTCGAGCGACAGCGCTGCCGGCTAGGCGATGTCCTGTGCGTAGCCGACGAGCCGGTCCGCCAGCTCGTCGGGCCGGCTCAGGGCCACGAGGTGCCCGCCGGGCATCTCGTCGACCGGAATCCCCAGGCGCTCGGAGACGACTCGACGTTGGAGCTCGACCGGGAAGAACCGGTCGTCACGAGCCACGAGGAAGCGGGTCGGCACGTCCGGCCAGGCGGCCATCGGCCACGGCGTCTCGAAGGGGGTCCCGGACTGCCACGGCTCGCCCCGTGCGAACGCCTCCTCCCGCACCTCGGCCGGCACGTCGTGGAAGAACGCGTCCAGCAGATCCGGGTCGTCCTCCAGCCGCCTCCCGTCGCGCTCCGCCTGCTCCCGCCGCGCCCGCTCGAAGCCGGTGTTGCCCCACCACTCGCCGCCCGACTCCACGGCGCGCGGGGTCATCGCGTTGAGGAGCACCAGCATGTGCACGGGCCGACGGTCGCACACCAGCGGAATGGTGAGTCCGGCCATCGACTGGCCGACGAGGACGAGATCCGGACGGTCACCGGCCGCGGCGACCACCGCGTCGACGTACTGGGGCAGCCCGGCGGACTCGTCGGCCGCCGGGAGGTCGACGGCCACCGCGTCGTAGCCACGGGTCGCCAGCGCCGGGACGAGCCGGTGCCAGTACCACGCGTCGCCGCCGGCTCCGGGAACCAGGATGAAGGAGATCATGGTCCACGCCTACCCTGGATCGTGGCCACCGTCGACGTTCGGCCCGCCGAGGGGTCGCTCATCGTCCCCCTCCAGCGTCATGGGGCCGGTGCCAGTCTCCCGGGACCGGATCCGCGCAGGGTAGCGACATAGAGGACGAGGGCGACCACCTGCGTGGCCGCGACGACGGCCACGAGCAGCGGCAGCGACCGCTCGTACAGCCCGCCGGCCAGGATGCCGCCGACGGCGGCCGCGACCCCCTGCACCGCCGCGAACATCCCATAAGCGGTCGCCCGCCGCTGCGTCGGGACGAGGTCGGCCACCAGCGCCTTGACGGTCGAGTCCTGCAGCCCATTGGCCGCCGCCCAGACCGCCACTCCGGCCAGCACCGCACCGAGCTTCGGGCCGAAGGCCAGGGCGGGCACCGCGGCCACCAGCACCGGCAGGAGGTACAGCACTCGAGGGCCGAGGCGGTCGTAGAGCAGCCCGACCGCGAGGGCCGCGACCGCCTCCACCGCCATGGCTCCGGCGTAGACGACCGGCACCATCGCGTCGGAGACCAGCTGCTCGCGCGCGAGGTGGTACGAGATGATGCCGAAGGTCACCAACCCGGCGGTCGCCGCGGCGGACGACGCGGCGAAGAGCCAGAAGCGTCGAGGCAGCCGCGCCGCGGCAGTCGGAGCGACCGGCGGCGCCTCCCCCAAGTTCTCCGGGTGCCGCGACGGGTCGCCGATCCGGTGGCGGAGCCAGACCAGAACGATGAGCGAGAAGAGTCCCGGGATGGCGAGCACGGCGAGCCCTGGCCACAACGCGGCGGTGGTCGCCGCGACGCCGGCCACGAGCAGCGGGCCGGCGAACGCCCCGACCTGGTCGAGGGCCTTGTGGACACCGAACCCGCGCCCGATGCCGACCCGCTCCGCGGCGAACGCGAGGAGGGTCGACTTCGCCGGTGAGCGAACGGCCTTGCCGGTCCGCTCGAGGAGGATGAGCCCGCTCGCGACGACCAGGCCGGCGCCTCCCAGAAACGGCGTGACCGCCAGGAGCGGCACCGCAACCGCTGTCATCGCATACCCGACGAGCGTCAGCCCCCAGTACCGGCCGGTGCGGTCGGCGGCGGTGCCGAACACGAGCCGCAGCACCAGGGCGATCGCTTCACCCGTGCCGGTTACCGCCCCGACGACGAGCGCCGTGCCACCGAGCTGGAGGAGCAGTGGGCCGGTGACCGAGCGGGCGCCCTCGTAGACCATGTCGGCCGCCAGGCTGACGATGCCGAACCCCACGACAGAGCGCCACGGGGAGAGCGTCGTGACCCGCTCAAGACGACGGTTGGCCACGAACCGACCGTAGCTACGGGTCGACGGGAGCTCCCGATCGGGGCGGAGAAACCGCTGACCGGCACGTACGCTAAGCCGTGGCCACCTCCGTCGACGCCCCTCCCGGGCGATCCGACGAGACCGCGCCCACACCGGGACCGGAACCGCCAACCTCCACCGAGCCCGAGGCATACCCGCGGACCCGGCTCGCTCGACTGGGCGCCACGTCGGCCCGGCACCCCTGGCGGTTCGTGCTGCTCTGGGTCGTCTTCACGTCGGCGGCCTTCGCCGTCGCCGTGGGCGGCGTGACCGGCGAGTCGCTGTTCCAGAGGCTGCACTCCGGCGCCCCCTCGGCGCCCAGCGAGGCCCAGACCGGCCAGGACCTCATCGAGGACAACCAGGCCAGTGCGGACAGCCTGACCCTTCAGGTCACCGGCGCGGACCTCGACGACGCCGCGGCCGTCGCCGCCGCCACGACCGCGAGCCAGAACTTGGCGAATATCCCCGGCGTCACGTCGGTGACGTCACCGTTCCTGCTGCCCGGCGGCCTGCAGAACCCGCAGGCCGCCGCCTTCCTGCGAGGCGGCAACTCCGGCGGCGGCGGGTTCGTCACGGTGGCGAGTTTCGCAAGGAACCTGACGTCCGGGCAGCAAGCGGCGGCGCACCAGGCCGTGGAGCAGCAGTTCCGTCAGATCAACGGCGCGTTCCCCGGGGCCGCGGGCGACGTCGGCGGCGTCCGGCCCCTCGTCGACGCGATCACGCACCAGATCGAGGCCGACCTGCGGGCCGGTGAGGGCATCGCCCTGCCTCTGTCCTTTCTCGTCATGGTGTTCGTCTTCGGCGGGTTCGTCGCGGCCGGCATGCCGATCGCGGGAGCCATCGCCTCGATCGCGGGCGGCCTGGCGTCGCTGTTCGCGTTCTCCCACCTCATCGACCTCGACGCCAGCGTCGTCAACGTCGTCACCCTGCTCGGGCTCGGCCTCTCGATCGACTACGGCCTACTGACCGTGAGTCGCTACCGCGAGGAGCTGGGCCGCATCGCCGCTGCCGACACGGAGCGACGGCGCCATGCCTTCGACCGCGCGGACGTCATCGCCGCGACCGCGCGGACCGTCGCGACGGCCGGTCGCACCGTCCTCTTCTCCGGGCTCACGGTGGCCATCGCTCTGAGCGGCCTGCTGCTGTTCGACGCGGCCATCATGCGGGCGATCGGAGCCGCGGGCGTGTCGATCGTGCTCGTCGCCATCGTCGTCGACCTGACCCTCATCCCGGCGCTCTGCACCCTCGGTGCGAAGCGGCTCGTCCCCCGGCACCGCGAGACCGGCCCCGACCGCGGCGTGTTCTCGGCGCTGGCCAGGATGGTGCAGGCCCGGCCGATCATCGTCATCGTCGTCACGCTGGCCGCGCTCCTGGCCCTGGCCTGGCCGGCTCTGTCGATGAGGCTCACCTCGTCCGGAGCGGAGATGCTTCCGGTCGACCAGCCTCAGCGGGTCTTTTTCGACAACCTCGACCGCGACTACCCCGCGCTCCAGTCCGCCGACGTATCCGTCGTGGCCGAGGCGCCGCTGGAGACGACCCAGCAATGGGTCACCTCTTCAGTGACGACGCTACCCGGCGTCGAGCGGGCCACCGTCCGCTCCCTCACCCCGGACCTCAGCGTCGTCTCGGTCAGCGTCGCCGGCGAACCGGTCGGTCCGGAGACCGACGCGGTCATCGACGACCTCCGCACGAACCGTCCACCGTTCACGACCTACGTCACCGGGCCGGCCGCCGGCCAGCGCGACTTCCTCTCGAGCATGGTGTCCCGGGCCCCGTATGCCGTCGGCCTCGTGGTGCTCGGCACGTTCGTCTTGCTCTTCCTCATGACCGGGTCGCTGGTGATCCCGCTCAAGGCGCTCATCCTCAACGTCGTCTCGCTCGGGGCGGCGTTGGGTGTACTGGTTCTGACCTTCCAGCAGGGCCACCTGCAGGGACTCATCCACTTCTCGTCGGTGGGGGCGATCGAGTCGATGATCCCGTTCCTCGCGCTGGCGTTCGGGTTCGGCCTGTCGATGGACTACGAGCTGTTCCTGCTGGCCCGCATCACCGAGCTCTACCGGCAGGGTGTCCCCAACGACCGGGCCGTCGCCCTGGGGCTGCAGCGGTCGGGCCGGATCATCACGTCCGC
>DATLQE010000062.1:0-12738 GCA_035535335.1 Lapillicoccus sp.
ACGCCGAGCGTCTCGGCCAGCTCGACCAGCAGCTCCGACGCGTCGGCGTTGATGATCCCACCGCCGGCGACGATCAGCGGGTGCTCCGCCGCGGTGAGCATGGTGAGGATCTTCTCGGCCTGGGCCCGCGTCGTCGTGGGCCTGGCGACCGGGAGCGGCTCGTAGGTGTCGATGTCGAACTCGATCTCGGCGAGCTGCACGTCGATCGGCAGGTCGATGAGGACCGGGCCCGGCCGTCCGGACCGCATCAGCTGGAACGCCTTCTGAAACGTGCCCGGCACCTGCGCCGGCTCGAGGACGGTGACCGCCCACTTCGACACGGGCGCGGCGATCGACGCGATGTCGACGGCCTGGAAGTCCTCCTTGTGCAGCTTGGTGACCGGCGCCTGGCCGGTGATGCAGAGGATCGGAATCGAGTCGGCGATCGCCGCATACAGGCCGGTGATCATGTCGGTGCCGGCCGGACCGGAGGTGCCGACGCAGATGCCGATGTTGCCGGCCTTGGTCCGGGTGTAGCCCTCGGCCATGTGCGAGGCGGCCTCGACGTGGCGGGCCAGGACGTGCTTGATGCCCCCGTGGTCCTTCATGGCCCGGTAGAACGGGTTGATCGCCGCGCCCGGCAGCCCGAACGCCTGGGTGGCGCCCTCCTTCTCCAGGATGAGGACCGCGGCGTCGACGGTACGCATCCGGGTCACGACTGGCCTCCCTTGCCGGAGAGCCGCTCGACCCCGAGCAGCAGGCCCGAGTGGTCGAGGCCGCCGTCGCCGTTGGCCAGCGCTGACGCCATCAGCTGGGCGACAAGCGCGGCGACCGGCACGACCACACCGGCTTCGCGGGCGGCCGACGTGACGATGCCCATGTCCTTGTGGTGCAACGCAATCCGGAACCCCGGCTCGAAGGACCCACTGATCATGTTCTGCTTCTTCTGGGTCAGGACCGCGGAACCGGCCAAACCGCCACCGAGGACCTCGAGCGCCGACTCGAGGTCGACGTCGTAGGCCTTGAGGAACGCGACCGCCTCGGCCAGGGCCTGGATGTTGGTCGCGACGATGAGCTGGTTGGCGGCCTTGACCGTCTGACCCGAGCCGCTGCCGCCGACGTGGACGACGGTCTTGCCGAGGACGTCGAAGATCGGCTTGGCCTCCTGGAAGTCCTGGGCGTCGCCTCCGACCATGATCGACAGCGCGGCGTTCTTCGCTCCCGCCTCGCCGCCGGAGACCGGCGCGTCGAGGAGCCGGAACCCGCGCTCCTTGGCGGTCTTCGCCAGCTGGACGGTCACGTCGGGACGGATGCTCGAGAAGTCGACGACGAGCGTCCCCGGCTTGGCGCTGTCGAAGACCCCGCCCTCGCCCTCGAGGACGTCACGGACGTCCGGGGAGTCGGGAACCATGACGCAGACGACGTCCGCGTCAGCGACCGCCTCCTCGAGCGAGCCGGCCCCCTTGCCGCCCGCCGCCTCGAGGTCGTCGTAGTTGGGGCTTCGGTTAAACCCGGTCACGGTGTGCCCGGCCTGGGCCAGATGGCCGGCCATGGGGTTGCCCATGATGCCGAGCCCGATGAAGGCGATGTTCGTCATGTGCGTGAATCTCCTTACGTTTCAGTGGGTCGAGCGGCGCTCGGGCGGCAGCCAGGCGAGGCTCTGCTCGGTAGTCGTCGTGGGCTTGTACTCGAGGCCGACGTAGCCCGCATACCCCGACTTCTCGAGCTCGCCCAGCCAACGGTCCAGCGGGAGCCCGCCCGAGCCCGGCTCACCCCGCCCGGGGGCGTCGGCGATCTGGACGTGGGCCACGCGGTCGGCGTGGCGGGCGATGGCCGCGTCGACGTCGTCCCCGTTGTTGGCCAGGTGGAACAGGTCGCAGAGGAAGCCCACGTTGCCCGCTCCGGTGGCCCGAACCCGCTCGACAACCGCGACGGCGTCGTCCGCCGTGCGGAGTGGATACGGCTTGGGACCGCTCACCGGCTCGACGAGGACGGTGGCCCCCAGACGGTCGGCGGCCTTGGCCGCATACGCGAGGCTCTCCGTGCCCACCTCGTCCTGCTCCTTCGGTGTCGCCTCGTCGACCCGGTTGCCGTACAGGGCGTTGAACGCCCTGGTGCCGAGCCGCTCGCCGATGCCGAGGGTCACCTCGACGTTGTCCCGGAACTGCTGGGTCCGGGACGGGATCGACAGCACGCCGCAGTCCGGACCGGCGAGGTCGCCGGCGAAGAAGTTGAGGCCGGCCAGCTGTACGCCGGCGTCCTGGACCGCGGAGACGAAGGCGTCGACCTCGGCGTCACTGGGAACCGGCTGCTCCGGCCACGGCCACCAGAACTCCACGGTGTCGAAGCCGGCGGCCCTGGCTGCGGCCGGCCGCTGGAGCAGCGGGACCTCGGTGAAGAGGATCGAGCAGTTCGCGAGGTAGCGGAGGTCAGACATCACTAACTTTCAGATCGCGGAAGAGTTCTAGGACTATCAGCAGAAGCCGGCCACGCCCACCCACGCCGCGTCGGCCGTTTTGGCCCCCTGGCGCTGGATGGTGGCCTCGATAAGGCCGTAGGGGCGGTCGGCGGCGTAGAACACCTCACCGGGGTTGTCCAGGCCGCAGAAGGACAGGTCAGAGAGGAAGTGGTGCTTGTTGGGGCACGAGAACTTGATCTCGTCGATCTGCGGGTGCTTGTCGATCACCGCCGCCGCCATGTCGTAGAGATCCTGCTGAAGGGCATTCGAGTAACCCTGGGAGAACTCGGTCAGGATGGTCTGCTTGACGCTGTCGTAGACCCCGTTGAAGTCGACGTCGGTGCTGTTGTAGCGCCACTTGGTGGAGATGTCCGTCGCAAGGATCCGGTCCGTCGTCTCCTGGAGCGTCGTGTACTTGTCCTTGGGGTAGCCGACGAAGCCCGACTCCGTGGTCTTCATGACGGTCAACTCGTAGAAGCCCGAGAGCATGGTGTCGGTGTCACCGTCACGGACGAGCACCGCGGTCCGGACCTCCGGAGAGCCCCGGTAGAACGCGTGGTCGTGGTCGTTGATCCGGGTCCAGCCGAAGAGGTCGGCCGCCCAACGCCCACCCGTCACCCAGTCGAACTCACCGGTGAAGTGGTCGGCGAGCCGCAGCAGGAACTGTTCCGGCGAGGGAACCCCGTCCTTGGCGAACGCGAAGATCGTGTTCTTCTGCGTATCGGTGGCGACCACGTGGGAGTTGTCGCCCTTGGTGTGCGCAGCCTCGAAGTCGCCGCGCAGCTGTGAGGTGACGTTGAGGTCGACGACCTCGTGACGGTCGGTGTCTCGGACGACACGGACCACCCGGTTCTCGGCCTTGCCGTACTGGTTGGCGGTGAGGACGACCTCGGTCATGATGAACGCCTTTCGTCATGGGTTGCGTTTGGGCGGACTGCGCGCGCAAGGTACTCAGCTGCCTCGGTAGGTGGTGTAGGAGTACGGGCTCAAGAGCAACGGGATGTGGTAGTGCGCCTGGTCGGCGGCGACCGTGAAGAGCACCGACACCTGCGGGTGGAAGGAGTCCACCCGTCGCCCGGCGAAGTAGTCACCGGACCCGAAGGTCACCTGGTAGACGCCGGGATCGAGCCGCTCGGGACCGAGCTCGCCGACCCGGCCATCGGCGTCGGTGCGGGACTCGGCCACGGTCGAGCCGTCGGCGTCGGTCAGCCGGACGGAGACACCGGTGGCGGGGACCCCCGCCGAGGCGTCCAGGACGTGGGCGGAGATGTAGCTCACCGGTCGGCCTCCGACGGCGCCCCGCGTGGAGGCTGGCCCTCCGAGGGGGCGGGCTGAGCGGCGTTCTCATCGACGTGGTGCCCTGCCGCGGCGTACCCATCGGCGCCGGTGACTGCTTGCCCCTCGAGGTGCAGGCCATGGGCCGCGGGCCCGGCCGGGTCGAGACGCGCCTCGTCCGCTTCGGAGATGGCGGCCGGCGCCGGTGCTTCGGCGAAGATGGGTCCCTCCGCCTCCTCCTGGCGACCGACGATGTTGAACACGATGTTGAGCAGCACGGCGGTGATCGCCGCAGCGGTGATGCCGGAGTCGAAGATCACCTGGAACCACTCGGGAAACTTGTCGTAGAACGTCGGCACGGCGATGGGGATGATGCCCATGGCCAGTGAGAAGGCCACGATCACGAGGTTTGCGTTGCCCGTGAAGTCGACCCGGCTGAGCGTGCGGATGCCGCTGGCCGCGACCGTGCCGAACAGGGCCAGGCCAGCACCGCCGAGAACCGGCAGGGGCACCAGGGCGACCAGGGCGCCGAGGATGGGGAACAGGCCGAGGAAGACGAGGATGCCGCCACCGACGGCGACGACAAACCGGCTCTTGATGCCAGTGATGGCGACCAGGCCGACGTTCTGCGCGAAAGCGCTGACCGAGAAGCCGTTGAAGATGCTGGCCACCGCGGTCGAAAGCATGTCGGCCCGCAGACCGTTGGTGACGGTCTGCCGGTCGGCGGGCTTGTCGATGACCTGGCCGATGGCCAGGATGTCGGCCGTCGTCTCCGTCATGATCACGAGCATCACGATGAACATGGAGACGATCGCCCCAATGGCGAAGGTCGGCAGGCCGAAGTGGAACGGTAGCGTCAGCTGGACGATGTTGGCGTCGGCGATCCGGCTGAAGTTGGTCAGCCCGAACGGTATGGCGACGATCGTGCCGAGCACCAGCCCCAGGAGAATGGCGACCCGACCGAAGGCCCCGGGCAGGAAGCGGTAGATCACCACAATCAACGCCATGGTGATAGCGGCGACCGCGATGTTCTTCAGGTCGCCGAAGGTCGGGGTGCCTGGCGTGCCGCCGCCGGCCCAGCGGATTGCCACTGGTAGCAACGAGATCCCGATGATCGTGATCACCACGCCGGTGACGACCTCGGGGAAGAAGCGCAGCAGCCGGGTGAAGACCGGCGCGATGAGCAGGCCGAGAACGCCGGCGACCAGCAGGGCACCGAAGACGGCCCGCAGCCCGTCGACGCCGCCCTGCGCGGTGCCGACCGCGAGGATGGTCGACACGGCGGCGAACGAGGTGCCCTGCACGATGGGCTGCCGGGCGCCGAACTTCCACACCCCGATGGTCTGCAGGAGCGTAGCCAGGCCGGAGATGAACAGGCCCGCGGAGACCAGGTAGGTGATCTCGGGTCCACTCAGCTTCAGCGCGGTCCCCACGATGAGCGGCACGGCGACCACACCGGCATACATGCTGAGGACGTGCTGCAGGCCATAGGTGAACATCTGCGCGAAGGGCAGGACCTCATCGACCGGGTGCTTCTCGGTCGTGCTGGCGGTGACGCTGGTCATCTTTGACCTCCGTGGGTTCGGTGTCGGCTCGGACGAGCCACGGTTGAGAACGGTGCGAACGGGTCAGCCGACGCGACGGCGGGCGAGTTGGGCGAGACGGGTGGTTTCGACGCCGATGTCCGAGGCGAGCTCAGCCTCGTCGATGGCGCCGCACTCGAGTCCCCGGAGAACGAAGCCGGCGAGCGCGACGGCGGTGGCGGGTTCGTCGAGGAACTGCGTCTTCTGTCGGGCCTGGCGCCCCGACGCTGACTCCTGCTGTCCGAGGTAGGCCCTGAGCCGGGCCGCGGCACCGGCGAAACCCTCGCGGTAGAAGGCGTACGTCGCCGCATACCGGGTCGGCAGCTGCGCGGGGTGCAGGTCCCAGCCCTGGTAGTAGCCGCGTTCGAGAGAGCGACGGACCAGCCGAGCGTGCAGGCTCCAGCCGCGCCGGACGGCGGCATCGTCGCCGACGGGCAGGACGTTGGTCGAGCCGTCCGAGACGAAGACGCCGGTGCCGGCGGCGGCGACCTGCATCACCGCCTTGGCGTAGTCGGCGACGGCGTGCTCCATGCTCTGGTACTCGGCCGAGACGCCGGTCGAGGCGGAGTAGTCGTAGGTGCCGTAGTGCAAGCCGGTGCAGCGGCCGCCGGAAGCGTGGATCATCCGGGCCACCAGCGCGGACCCGTCGGACCCGAGGATCGACTGCGGGGTCTCGACCTGGATCTCGAATCCGAGGCGGCCGGCCGGGAGGGTATGCGCGTCCTCCAGCCACGCGCAGGCGGTCACCATCGCCTGCACCTGGTCGACCGACGTCACCTTGGGCAGGGTGAGCAGGAACCCCTCGGTGAGACCGCCGGCGCGGACCAGCTCGCCGAGGAACAGGTCGAGGGTCCGCAGGCCCCGCCGCCGCGTCGGTGCCTCGAAAGACTTGAACCGAATCCCGTGGAACGGCGCGGCGATCCCTTCGCGAACCGAGTCCGCCAGGGCGCGCGCGGCGCCGACCGCCGTGGCGTCCTCCTCAGCGTCCGGTCGGTTGCCGAACCCGTCCTCGAAGTCGATCCGCAGATCCTCGATCGGTTCGGTCTCAAGCTTGCGGCGGACGAGCGGGTAGACCTCGGAGGCGAGCTCGAGCCGCATACCCGACGCCGAGGCGAACTGCTCCGGCGAGCTGCCGTGCGCGTCGAGGACCGCGAGCGCCTCGCGGCCCCAGTCGGGGACGGTCGTGGCGGTGTAGCGATCGGCAGGGATGTAAACGGTGTGGATCGGCTGGCGGACGCCACGGTCGCCGGGGTAGTGCTCCGTGAGGGCGGCGTCGGCCGCGGCGAGCTGCTCGTCGAGGGTGTCGGCGAGGCTGCTCAGGCCGGCCGACTGTTCCCCCAACAGCAGGCGATCGGTCATGCCGATGCCGCTTCGTACGCCGGAAGGGTGAGGAAGTCGACGTAGTCGTCAGCGAGAGCCACCTGCTCGAGCACCGTGAACGCGGTGTCGAAGTTGCTCCGGGTGTACTGCTCGCCGAGCTCGGCCCGGATCTTGTTCTGTTCACTCGACATCACGTCGCGCACGAGGTCCTTGGTGATCGGCGTCCCGTCGTCGAGCGTCGAGTCGTTGTGCACCCACTGCCAGATCTGGGAGCGCGAGATCTCGGCAGTAGCGGCGTCCTCCATGAGGTTGTGGATGCCGACGGCGCCCAGCCCGCCGAGCCACGCCTCGAGGTAGCGGGCGCCGATCTCGACGTTGCTCTCCAGGCCCTGGCGAGTGATCTGGCCGTCCGCGGAGGCGATGTCCAGGAGGTCCTCGGCGATGACGTGGACGTCGTCGCGGAGGACGTCGAGCTGGTTGGGCTTGTCCCCCAGAACGGCGTCGAACACCTCCTGACAGACCGGGACGAGGTCGGGGTGGGCGACCCACGAGCCGTCGAAGCCCTGACCGGCCTCCCGCTGCTTGTCCTCGCGGACCTTGGCGAAGGCGCGCTCGTTGGCCTCTTTGTCCTTGCGGCTCGGGATGAACGCCGACATCCCGCCGATGGCGAAGGCGCCGCGTCGGTGGCAGGTCTTCACGAGCAGCTCGGCGTAGGCGCGCATGAAGGGCGTCGGCATGCCGATAGTGCCGCGGTCGGGCAGGACGAACTCCGGTCCGCTGTCGCGGAAGTACTTGATGATGCTGAACAGGTAGTCCCAGCGGCCGGCGTTCAGACCGGACGCGTGGTCGCGCAGCTCGTAGAGGATCTCGTCCATCTCGAAGGCGGCGGGGATGGTCTCGATGAGGACGGTAGCTCGGATTGTGCCGTAGGGGACCCCGAGCCGATCTTCGGCGAACGTGAAGACGTCGTTCCAGAGCCGGGCCTCGAGGTGGCTCTCCGTCTTGGGCAGGTAGAAGTAGGGCCCGCTCCCGCGGTCGAGGAGCTCCTGCGCGTTGTGGAAGAAGTAGAGGCCGAAATCGACCAGGGCGCCGACGACGGGGGCGCCGTCGACGAGGAGGTACTTCTCGTCGAAGTGCCAGCCGCGGGGGCGCACCACGATGGTGGCGAGGCGCTGGTCGGTGCGCAGCGCATATTCCTTGCCCTTCTCGTTCGTGAAGGTGATGGTGCGCCGGATCGCGTCGCGCAGGCTGACCTGGCCGCCGATCACGTTGTGCCAGTGCGGAGTGCTGGCGTCCTCCAGGTCGGCGAGCCACACGCGGGCGCCCGAGTTGAGGGCGTTGATCGTCATCTTCCGGTCGGTCGGTCCGGTCATCTCGACCCGGCGGTCGACGAGGTCGTCGGGCGCCGCGGCGACCCGCCAGTCGCGGTCGCGGACGTCCTTGGTCTCCGGCAGGAAGTCGAGCTTCCCGGTTCGCGCGACGTGGTCGCGGCGGGTCTTGCGGGCCGCGAGCAGCTCGTCACGGCGCGCGCCGAACTGACGCTGCATGGCGGCGACGAAGTTCAGGGCGTCCTCGGTGAGAATGTCATCCTGTCCGTCCACGGGCGCGCCCGTGACCTCGACGCTGGACTCAGCGGGCACTGGTCGCTCCTTCCATGGCGGCGTGCGGTTGGTATGCGGGCAGGGTCTCCTCGGTCGGCGGAGTGGCCTCGGCAGCGGCCGGGGTCGCGTTCCCCTGCCGGGTCGCCGCTTCGCGGACCGCGTGGGCTACCGCGGGGGCGACGGCAGGGTCGAAGACCGACGGGACGATGTAGCTGCTGTTGAGCTCGGCCTCGTGGACGCAGCCGGCGATGGCGCTCGCCGCGGCGAGCATGACCTCCTGGGTGATCTCGTGCGCGCCGGCGTCGAGCATGCCGCGGAAGAAGCCGGGAAACGCCAGGACGTTGTTGATCTGGTTGGGGAAGTCGGATCGGCCGGTCGCGACGACGGCGGCCGTCTTGCCGGCCTCCAGGGGGTCGACCTCGGGGTCGGGGTTGGCCAGCGCGAAGACGATCGCGTCGGGCGCCATGGTGGCGATGTCGTCACCCGTGAGCAGCCGCGGCGCGGAGACGCCGATGAAGACGTCCGCGCCGGCCAGCACCTCGGCCAGGGTGCCGGTCTGACCGTCCGCGTTGGTGTTTTGGGCGATCCAGCGGCGGGCCGGCTCCTGGTGTTCCTGGTCTGAGTGGAGAGCGCCCTTGCGGTCGCAGGCGACGATGTGCCCGACGCCCTGCGCGTGCAGCAGCGTGATGATGGCGTGCCCGGCCGCGCCGACGCCGCTGATGACGACGCGGACGTCCTCGATCCGCTTTCGCACGACCTTCAGGGCGTTGGTCAGCGCAGCGAGAACGACGATGGCAGTGCCGTGCTGGTCGTCGTGGAAGACCGGGATGTCGAGCTCCGCGCGCAGGCGCTCCTCGATCTCGAAGCAACGCGGGGCGGCGATGTCCTCGAGGTTGATCCCGCCGTAGACCGGGGCGATGAGCTTGACGGTGCGAATGATCTCCTCGGTGTCCTGGGTGTCGAGGCATACCGGCCAGGCGCTGACGCCGGCGAACTGCTTGAACAGGGCGGCCTTGCCCTCCATCACCGGAAGCGCGGCTGCGGGGCCGATGTTGCCCAGGCCGAGGACCGCGGAGCCGTCGGTCACCACCGCGACGGTGTTGCGCTTGATGGTGAGCCGACGGACGTCCTCGGGGTTCTTGGCGATGGCCAGGCAGACCCGGGCGACGCCGGGGGTGTAGGCACGGGACAGGTCGTCGCGGTTCTTGAGCGGCACGCGCGGGTTGACCTCGAGCTTGCCGCCGAGGTGCATGAGGAACGTCCGGTCGCTGACCTTGCGTACCGTGACGCCGGGCACCCGCGCCAGCTCGTCGACGATGGCGTCGGCGTGCTCGGCGTCGGACGCGTTGCACGTGACGTCCACGACGAGCCGGTCCGCATGGGACTCCACGACGTCGAGCGCCGTCAGCACTCCGTTGGCACTGCTCACCGCGGCGACCAGGCCGCTCGTGGCTCCCGAGGAGGAGGGGGTCTCCACACGAACCGTGATCGCGTAGCCGGGACTGGGTGTCGCCATCGCTGCTCCCTTGCACCGAATTTTCGTAATGCGGATAGTATTATCTGTCTAGCGGAATTTCAACTTCTTGTTGATCTGACGGGCAACCGCCCGATGCACGACCTAGCATTTCGGCATACGGAAACTTTGGGAAGCAGCCTCGAGGAGGACGCGATGAGCGCGGCAGCTGCGGCCGGCGCGGGGCGGGACGCCCGAGCCGTGGACAAGGCGCCGCCGCGCTCTGGCACCGTGCAGTCCATCGAGCGCGCCTTCGGGCTGCTGGAGACGATGGCCGACCACGGCGGGATGATGGGCCTGTCCCAGCTGGCCGCGGAGTCCGGGCTCCCGCTGCCGACGATTCACCGGCTGCTGCGCACCCTGGTCGACCTCGGGTACCTGCGACAGGACGGCAGTCGCCAGTATGTGCTGGCCCCGCGACTGATCCGGCTGGGCGAGAGCTCGGGGGCGATGCTCAGCGTCTGGGCCAAGCCCCACCTCGACCACCTGGTGGCCGAGCTCGGCGAGTCGGCCAACCTCGCCATGCTCGACGGCGACCAGATCGTCTATGTCGCCCAGGCCCAGTCGCGCCGGTCCATGCGGATGTTCACCGAGGTCGGCCGCCGGGTGCTGCCGCACTGCACGGCGGTCGGCAAGGCGATTCTGGCGCAGATGCCCGAGGAGCAGGTGCAGGACCTGCTTCGCCGGACCGGGATGCCCGAACACACCGAGCACACCATCACCGACCCCGACGCCTTCGCCAAGGCTCTGCTCTGGGTCGACGAGCACGGCTACGCGATCGACGACGAGGAGCAGGAGCACGGGGTGCGGTGTGTCGCGGTCGCCGTCCCCGACGCGCCGACGCGGCTTGGGCTGTCGGTCAGCGGCCCGGCCACCCGAATGACGTCCGCGGTGGTTGAGCGGGCGGTGCCGATCCTCCGCGCCGCGGCCGTCGACCTGTCCCACGACCTCGCGTGACCCCCGGGGGGCTTCGGCCCTACATCTGCTCGGGGGACTCCACGCCGAGCAGGCCGAGACCCTCGACGAGAACGGCCAGGGTCAGCGCGCAGAGGGCCAGCCGGGACTCGCGCAGCTCATCGGTCTCCGCCTTGAGAACGGGATGGTGCTCGTAGAACGTCGAGAAGGCCTGCGCCAGATCGAAGAGGTATCCGGCGAGCCGGTGCGGTTCCAGCGCGTCACCCACGTGCGCCACCACCGACCCGAACTCCAGCAGGGCGAGGGCGAGCTCGCGTTCGTCGGCGTCCCCGACCACGACACGGCGGCGCTCACCGCCGGCGCCCTCGGTCGCGGGGTCGACCCCAGCGTTCCGGAAGATCGAGCGGACCCGCGCCGCCGCATACTGCAAGTAGGGGCCGGTGTTGCCCGTGAGCGAGACCATCCGCTCGAGGTCGAAGACGTACTCACTGTCGTGCGCGACGGACAGGTCCGCGTACTTGACCGCCCCGATCCCGATCTGGGGCGCGATCGCGGCGCGGACCTCCTCCGGCAGGTCGGGACGCGCCTCGTCGAGGACTCCGCGCGCGGCTGCGACCGCCTCGTCGAGCAGTTCCGTCAGCCGCGGGGTCTCTCCCGACCGGGTGCGCAGCAGCTTGCGGTCCTTGCCGAGGACGTTGCCGATGTGGACGTGGATCGCCCGGACGTCGTCGGGAAGCCAGCCGGCGAGCTGCGCGGTCTCCCACACCATCTGGAAGTGCAGCGCCTGGGTGGCCCCGACGACGTAGACGATGCGGCTGCCGTGCAGCTCGTTGGCGCGGTAGCGAATGGTCGCGAGATCGGTGACGCCGTATCCGTAGCCGCCGTCGGACTTGCGGATGATGAGGGGGACCGGCTTGCCCTCACGGCCGGTGTACCCGTCGAGGAAGACGCAGAGCGCCCCTTCGCTGATCCTCGCGATGCCCTTCGCCTCGAGCTCGTCGCAGATCGCGGCCAGCTCGGCGTTGTAGCGGGACTCCGGCGCGAGATCGGCCTCGGTCAACGTGACCCCGAGCATGCGGTAGGCCCGGTCGAGGTAGTGCTTCGAGAGCTCGACCACCTCCGCCCACAGTCGAAGGGTTTCGGCGTCGCCGGCCTGGAGCGCGACCACTCGCGCGCGGGCCCGGGCGGCGAAGGCGGGATCGCGGTCGAAGTCGGCCCGGGCCGCCTGGTAGAAGGCGTTCGGGTTCGACTCGAGCAGGGCGGCCTCCTCGGACCCCTCGCCCACGTCGAGGAGGTGCTCGATGAGCATCCCGAACGGCGTGCCCCAGTCGCCGATGTGGTTCTGGCGGATGACGTCGTGACCCAGTCTCTCCAGAGCGCGTGCCAGTGCGTCGCCGACCACGGTGGTCCGCAGATGGCCGACGTGCATTTCCTTGGCCACGTTGGGTGAGGAGTAGTCGATGGGGATGTGCTGGCGGGGTTGGACCGGTATGCCGAGGCGGGCGTCGGCGGCCATGGCCCCCACCGCGGTCGCCAGCCACTCGTCGGAGAGGGTGATGTTGAGGAACCCCGGACCGCTCACCTCCACCGATTCCGCGATCCCGTCGAGGTCGAGCTGCGCCGTCACCTTGGCCGCCACCTCCCGCGGCGGCATCCCGACCTTCTTGGCCAGGGCGAGCGGCGCGTTGGCTTGCAGGTCGGCGAACTGGGAGGGCCGCAGCACGGGGTCGGCGTGCCGCAGCTCCGGGTAGTCCTCGCCGAAGGCCGCGGCGATGGCCGCGGTGACCCGTGGCGCGAGGACGTCGTAGGGAGACGGCATGTCCGCAAGGCTATGGGTGACCTACCCATTCGGAGGATTTCGGGGTCGCGCCTCGGACGCAAGACTGTTGGCATGAATGATCGCTGGACCCTGCCTCAGGCGTCCCCCGCCTTCGGCAGCTCCGGTGAGCCGGCCGGACCGGTGGCGTTCGGGGAGCCCGCGGCGCCGCCCACCGGCGAGATGCCACCGGACATCGCCACGCACTTTCCGCACGGCACCCAGCCCGGCTGGCGTCCGGACCCGAACGTGGCCGGCCAGCTGCGGCTCTGGGACGG
>DATLQE010000063.1:0-7598 GCA_035535335.1 Lapillicoccus sp.
GTGTCGCGGCCCCGCTCGAGGGCGGTCCGCAGCTGGTCCCGGGCCAGAGTGACGCTCGACCCGCGCGACCACACGGTCGTCTCGGGGCGAAGCGTGTCGGCGGCGGCGGAGACCGCGGCGCCGTCGCCGGTGAGGGGCAGCCGGATGGTCGTGTCGATGTCGAACGTGATGAGCGCGAAGCGGGCTCCGGCCAGCTGGGTGACCAGACCCTTGATGTCGCTCCGAACCCCTTCCAACCGGGGCTTGGCGTCCGCGTAGTCGCGGGCCATGACCGAGGACGTCGTGTCGACGACGAGGTAGACGTCGACGGCGCTGGCGTCGACCCGCACGTCGTTGCCGGGGATGGCGGGCCGGAGTGCGGCGACGAGCAACAACGCGACCATCGCGGTGCGGCGTCCGCGGGCGACCCACGACTCGGCCGGCCCACGCGCGCCTGCGGGCCACCAGATCAGCGCCAGTCCGACGACGGCCACCAGAAGCAGCAGCGGCAGCGGCGCCACCGGCAGGAACGACAGACCCGAGGGGACGTTCATCGACGCCACCGGACCCGACGCAGGGCAAGGAACGCGAGGACGGCCACCGTCGCCAGCGCGATCGGGATGCCGGGAGCGTCGTGGATGACGGTGCGCGGTGCGCTGGGAATCCGAGTGGCCTCCCGCGAGGTCACCGCTTCGAGCGTGCGGCGGACGGCGCTCACGTCGTTGAGGGCGAAGTACATGCCGCCGGTCGTCTCGACGACCTGGCGCATCTCGACGGCGGCACTCGACGACGGGTTGTCGGAGGGGTTCATGCCGTAGACCTGGATGCCCGCCGTCGTCGCGAGCTGGCCGCCCTCGGGCAGCGTGAACAGCGACTTGCCGGCCGCCTCGTTGTCGGAGGCCAGGATGACGGAACGAGCCCGCTTCAGCTCGGGGTGGTCGAAGCTGCGGACGCAGGTCGCGAGCCCGTCCCCGATGAGTGAGCTACCGGCACCGTTGAGGGTTCCGGCGAAGAACGGATCCTTGCCGTCCACGAGGGTCAGCGACCGCTGCGCGCGACGCAGCTGGTCGCTGACGAAGTCGTAGTCGTCGGTCAACGGGAAGACCGGCACCGCCGAGCTGTTGAAGATCACCATCGAGATGCGCTCGCCCCGGAACCCCTCGGCGAGGCGGAGGAACGTCGACACCACCTCGGCGTCGACGTCGATCATGGAGCCGGACACGTCGAGGCACAGGACGATGTCGCGGTTGTCCTTCTGGTCGACGAGGGTCATCCGCTGCACCGGCCGGGCCGCGCCGAGGACGGCGGCGACCGCGAGGATCCCGACCAACGCCATACCGCCGGCGGCCATCCACCGGTGGCGTCGGACGGCGCGCTGGTATTCCGGCAGCGCGCGCAGCGTCTCGGTGTTGGCCAGCGCCACGGGAGCCGCCACCCGACGAAGGCGCAGGACGAGCCAGACGACGAGGGCGATGACCAGGACCCCGACGAGCGCCGGCAGGACGACCCACGCCTGACTGAGCTGGCCGCCGAGCCACGGCGCCAGCAACGTCGTCAGCCCGCTCAGGTCCACCGGGCGATCACCTCACGCGCATACGCGGCGGCCGAGGCGACCGAGGTGTCACGGTCCGGCCCGAACTCCACCGGGTAGATGCCGCGGACGACCTCCGTGACGGGCGCCAGCGCGGGGTTCCGCGAGTGTCCGAGCTCGGACAGCGTCATGGTCGGGGCACTGATGCCCGACGCCTCGTGGACGAACTGACGGAGCGCGACGCTCAGCTCCTGGTGGGCCCGGCGGGCGTCGAGCTCCCCGGCGTCGGCCAGCCGGACGATCTCCTCGATGCGCTCGATGTAGTCGCCTTTGAGCCGGGCCATGCGCCACCCGGGTGGCGGTTCGGGCTGGCGCGGCGTGCGGCCGGGGCGAGTCTGCGCCCAGATCACCGCCGCCCAGCCGCCGATGGCCATGAGAAGGATGACCCCGATGTAGAGCCACACCGGGAAGTACGCCATCGGCGGGTAGAACTCAGCGGCCACGGCGCCGCTGCCTCTCCAGCATGCGGAACATCGCGCCCATCACCCGCTCGGTCGAGCCCACGCGGGCGTGGACGATGCCCAGGCTCTCCAGGGTGGAGTCGACGCGGTCGCGCCGGGTTTCGACGGCTGTGGCGTATGCGTCGCGCAGCTTCCCGTCGAACCGCACCTCGGGAGCGAGCAGGACTTCCTCGGCGACGTCGACGGCGCTGTCGCCGCCGCCGGCGGTCGTCGGGTTGGCGTCCTCGACGGTGACCCAGAGGATCTCGTGCTGGGCGTGCAGCCGACGCACGAGGGTGACGTCCGCCTCGTCGAGCTCGTGCTCGTCGGCCACCACGACGAGGAGCATCCGCTGCCGGTAGTGGGACCCGACGAACTCGAGCTGGTCGCGCAGCCGGCTCCTGGGCGACGTCAGCGTGGTGTGCGTCTGGATGACCCGGAGCAGACGCTCGAGGTGGCCCTCACGGCCCTGCGCCGCATACCCGTGCGTCCCCGCCGCGTCGCCCTCGACGAGCGAGACGAGGTCGCCGTGCCGCATGGCGAGGTATCCGAGCATCCCGACCAGCGTGATGGCGACCGCGGACTTGGGCTCGCCGCTGGTGGTCTGCGCGGCCATGCCACGGCCGGTGTCGACGACGAAGAGGACGGTCTGGGTGCGGGTGGCGACCCAACGCTTGACCAGCGGGCTGCCGTGCCGGGCGGTGGCCTTCCAGTCGATGTCGCGGACCTCGTCGCCGGTGACGTACTCGCGCAGGTCATCGTAGTCGAGGCTGCGGCCCCGGAAGACCGACGCGTACTCGCCGTCGAGGAGACCCCAGGTGCGTCGGTGCGCGACGATGAAGAGCTTGCTCTTCACGGGCGTCAGCAGGGCGGGCATCGTTGCGGTCCTAGGGAGTACGCACCGTCGCGACGAGCGCGTCCACGACCGTCTCGACCCGGGTGTCTTCCGCGATCGCTTCGAATCCGAGGACGACCCGATGCCGGAGGACCCGGTGCGCGAGCGCCTTAATGTCCTCCGGCACGACGTGGTCGCGACCGGCGAGGAGGGCCCGCGCGCGGGCCGCCTGGGTGAACGCGATGCTGCCGCGAGGGCTGGCGCCGAACTCGACGTAGCGGGCGAGCTCGGGGGCGATGTAGCTGCCGGCGTGGCGGGTGACGTAGACGATGCCGACCGCGTAGCGGACGATTGTGGGGTCCAGATAGACGCGCCGGGTCAGCTCCTGCAGTCGCATCACGTCGTCGATCCCGACGACGGGCTTCTGGTCCTCGCGGAAGACGCCCGCGTCGATCCGGTAGAGGACCTCGGCCTCCTCTTCGAGGTTCGGGTAGTCGAGGACGTCCTTGAGCATGAACCGATCCAGCTGAGCCTCAGGCAGGACGTAGGTGCCCTCCTGCTCGATGGGGTTCTGGGTGGCGAGGACGAGGAACGGCACCGGGAGCGGGTACGCCTGGCCGCCGATGGAGGTCTGCCGCTCCTGCATCGCCTCGAGCATGGCCGACTGCGTCTTGGCGCTGGCGCGGTTGATCTCGTCGAGGAGGACGAGATTGGCGTGCACCGGCCCGAGGTGGGTCGTGAAGCCCGCGGTGGAGGCGTCGTAGACCTGGGTGCCGACGATGTCGCTGGGCAGCAGGTCGGGCGTGCACTGGATGCGGCTGAACGAGGCGCTCACCGCGTGGGCGAGGGTCGAGGCGGCGGTCGTCTTCGCCAGGCCGGGCACCGACTCCAGCAGGATGTGGCCGCCGGTCAGCAGGCCGATGAGCAGGGTCTCCTGCAGCCGGCCCTGGCCGACCACCTTGCCGCCGAACGCCTCGGACAGCCGCTCGAGGGTGGCACCCGCCCAGGACACCTCGTCGGTGCGCAGGACGGGTCCGGACGGCTGTTCCACTGAGTCATCCTAAACAACGCCGGTATGCGTGGCCGCGGACTCCACGCGGGGCGACCCCGGTTTCCGACTGGGCGATGCGGTATGCCTGTGGACATGGCCGACGACGCCCCCACCCTGCGCCAGACCGTGCTCGACACCACCGACGCGCGGCGGCTGGCCGAGTTCTACCGTGAGCTGCTGGGGCTGGCCTACCGGCCCGGCGACGAACCGCCACCCGCCGGTGAGGACGATGCGCTCGGTCGCGACTGGCTGGTCCTGCGCAACCCGGGAGGTGGACAGCTGGCGTTCCAGCAGGTCGAGGATCTCCCGCGGTCGACCTGGCCCGAGCCGGGCGTCCCCCAACAGCTCCACCTCGACCTCACCGTCCCGAACCGGGACGTCCTGGAGCGCGTGCACGCCCGGGCGCTCGGGCTGGGCGCCCGGCTCCGGCGGGACGGCGCCGACGATCCCGAGGAGCCGATCTACGTCTACGCCGACTCGGACGGCCACCCGTTCTGTGTGTTCGTGGCACCGACCTGAGGCCTACCGTCGGAGGATGGGCCACCTACCGACGGTGCTGCGGTGGCTGCTCATGGTGACTGCCGTCTGTTGGGTCGCCCTCGAGGTGCGTCACAGTCTGCTCTCGCGTCGACCGGAGGCCCGCCGCGCCGACCGGGGCAGCCGGCCGGTCATCGGCGTGGCCGCCGCCATCGGCCTCCTCCTGGGCCTCGGGGCGGCCCAGGTCGTGCCGGGTCTCGCGGTCGGCGACCGAGTCGTCGCGGCCTGGTGTGCCCTGGTGCTCCTGTGGGTGGCGATGGCGCTGCGGTTCTGGAGCGTCCGGACGCTGGGCCGGTACTTCACCCTGACCGTGCAGACCAGCCCGGACCAACCGGTCGTCACCACCGGTCCGTACCGGTACGTCCGGCACCCGGCCTACTCGGCGCTGCTCATCGCCGTCGTGGCCGGTGGCCTCCTCATCGGGAACTGGGCGTCGATGGTCGTGCTTCTGGCCGCGGTCGGGGCCGGACTGGCCTACCGGATCTCCGTGGAGGAGCAGGCGCTGGCTCGCGACATCGGCGGCGCCTACCGCGACTACGCCGCCACCCATAAGCGCCTCGTCCCGTTCGTGTGGTGACGAGGTCAACGCAAGGTCAACGCAACCAGGGTGGAGGCCTCTTGCCGAAGGCTTGAGCGGCGACGACGGAGACCCGCGTCGCGGCCGACTCGACCAGCCGGTAACCGCCGCCGCCGGCGTAGATCGCGTCCAGCACCACGGTGTGTGTGCCCTTGATCTCCAGCGAGCTGGCCGTGACGGTGAAAGACTGGGAGCCGGTGGCGATGACCACTGCCGGCGTGAACGTCGGGGTCAGGCGTCGATGCGAGCCCGGTCGAGGGCGGCCGCCGACTCGACGATGAAGTCCTTGCGGGGGGCGACGTCGTTGCCCATCAGCAGCTCGAAGATCCGTTCGGCCTGCTCGGCCTCCCCGAGGGTCACGCGTCGCAGCGTCCGGTGGCGCGGGTCCATCGTCGTGTCGGCCAGCTGGTCGGCGTCCATCTCGCCGAGGCCCTTGTAGCGCTGCGGCGGCTCCTTGATCCGCTTGCCCCGCTTCTCGATCGACACTCGGGTGCGCCGCATATCCGCCTCGTTGTAGGTGTATACGTACTCGTTCTTCTTTCCCGCGCCGTTGACGATCTCCAACCGGTGCAGGGGCGGCATCGCCGCATACACCCGGTTCGCCTCGACGAGCGGCCGCATGTACCGGAAGAACAGGGTGAGGAGGAGGGTGCGGATGTGGGCGCCGTCAACGTCGGCGTCGCTCATGATGATGACCTTGCCGTAGCGCGCGGCGTCGATGTCGAACGTGCGCCCCGAGCCCGCACCGATCACCTGGATGATCGCCGCGCACTCGGCGTTCTTGAGCATGTCGGCGATGGACGCCTTCTGGACGTTGAGGATCTTGCCGCGGATCGGCAGCAGCGCCTGGTAGTCGGACGAGCGCGCCAGCTTCGCGGTGCCCAGAGCGCTGTCACCCTCGACGATGAACAGCTCCGACCGCTCAACATCGTGGGTCCGGCAGTCCGCGAGTTTGGCTGGGAGAGAGGAGGACTCGAGCGCGGTCTTGCGGCGCTGCGTCTCCTTGTGCAGCCGCGCGCTGATCCGCGACTTCATCTCCGAGACGACCTTCTCCAAAAGGCTGGCCGCCTCCTGCTTCTGACCGCGCGGCGGGTTGGTGATCCGGTCCGTCAGCTCCTGCTCGACGACCCGCGCGACGATGGTGCGCACGGCCGACGTGCCGAGGACCTCCTTGGTCTGGCCCTCGAACTGCGGCTCGGCCAGGCGCACGGTGACGACGGCGGTGAGGCCGGCGAGGATGTCCTCCTTCTCGACCTTGTCGGGGCCGACCTTGAGCCGCCGCCCGTTGAGCTCCAGCTGCTTGCGGAACACCTTGAGCAACGCCTGGTCGAAGCCTTGGACGTGGGTGCCGCCCTTGGGCGTCGCGATGATGTTGACGAAGGACTGGACCTTCGCGTCGTAGCCCGTCCCCCACCGCAATGCCACGTCGACGGTGCACTCACGGCTCAGCTCGGTCATCGTCATGTGGCCGGCCGGGTCGAGCACCGGCACGTTCTCGGTGAACGTGCCGGACCCGTGCAGCCGCCACACCTGGGTGACCGGAGCATCGGGCGCGAGGAAGTCGACGAACTCGGTGATCCCGCCGTGGTGGACGAACGTCTCCTCGTGGACGCCGTCCGCACCGGGGGTGCCCGGAAGACCGCGCTCATCGCGGATCACCAACGCCAGCCCGGGGATCAGGAACGACGTCTGGCGAGCCCGGGCGGTCAGCTGCTCGAGATCGAGCTCCGCGCCGGGCTCGAAGATCTCGTGGTCGGGCCAGAACCGGACCCGCGACCCGGTCACGCCACGCTTCGCGCGCCCCACGACCGGCAGGGCGACCTTTTTCTGGTATGCCGTGAAGGGCGCGTCCGGTCCCTTTTCACCCCGGTCGTCGAACTCGCCGGGCTCCCCCCGCCGGAAGCTCATGCCGTAGGTCTTGCCGCCCCGGTCGACCTCGACGTCGAGACGCGCCGACAGGGCGTTGACGACAGAGGCACCGACCCCGTGCAGCCCACCGGTCGCCGCATACGAGGTACCGCCGAACTTGCCGCCCGCGTGGAGCTTCGTGAAGACGACCTCGACCCCGGACAGGCCGGTGCGCGGCTCGGTGTCGACCGGAATTCCGCGGCCCTGGTCGAAGACCTCGACCGACCGGTCGGCCCGCAGGACGACCTCGATGCGGGTGCCCGCACCGGCCAGTGCCTCGTCGACGGCGTTGTCGATGATCTCCCAGAGGCAGTGCATGAGGCCCTTGCTGTCGCGCGAGCCGATGTACATGCCGGGGCGCTTGCGAACCGCCTCGAGTCCTTCGAGCACCTGTAGGTGGCGGGCGGTGTAGTCCCCGTTGGCAAGGGGTGCTCGTGCGCTGGCCACCAACGTCCTTCCGTCGATCTCGGGGGCCGAGACTATCCCGGCGCATCCAGTCCTTCTGGTAGGCCGCGCGTGGGCTGTGCCTTCTCGCGCTCACGCGCAACTGGGCGACGGAGCAGCTCCGGCAGCCGGCCGGCTCCGGACGTCCGCGTCCCGATGACGTCCTCGGGGTTGTAGAGCGAGCAGGTCCGCAGCGAGAGACAGCCACAGCCGATGCAGCCGTCCAGCCGGTCGCG